>JBEKJX010000024.1:0-18376 GCA_050011015.1 Smithella sp. | reverse complement strand
TTCACCTTCTGGATAAAGAAGCGAAGGTGTTTTCGCAGGCTTGCCCGCTTTTCGTGCCTCTGGTGGAAGAAGGATGGTTCGATCATGCGGCAACAAAGCTTATCGCTCAGGAATATTTAAAACCGGTTATCGCCGAACAAATTGACACGCTGGTTCTGGGCTGTACACATTACCCTCTTTTAAAACCTTTATTGCAGGATATTGCGGGAAAATCAGTAAATCTTGTTGATTCGGCGGAAGCAATGGCTGATATTGCCGCAGATTTGATTGATAAACAAAAGATAGGCAATAAAAACGACACACCACCTGATTATCTATTTTGTGTAAGTGATGTGCCATACCGCTTTCAGACAATCGGCGAACGATTTCTCGGACGTACGCTTGGCCGTGTTGAGTTGGTAAGCCTTTAAAAAGTAGAGATTTAATACTATGAAAATTCTTCTTGCCGGCTACAATTTAGATTATGACCTTATCCGCACGCTTAAGGACAAAAGCGGATTGAAACAGGATTTAACGCCCGAAACCATATCGGCGGCGTATGCGCGTATTAGCCGCAGCCCGAAGCCTGTCAATGAATTGCGCGAAATATCCCGCGATGAAGTGGACAAGGCGCGCTCATCAAACCGCAACATCGTTTTTGAAATGGGGCATAGTTCCGTTGCCGAACATGCCGTATTTAATATTGATGTTATCGGCGTATCCCGGCTGCTTGTGGAAGAAATTGAAAAGTTCCGTTTATGTTCTTTTACGGAAAAATCACAGCGTTATGTTCTTTTCAATAAGGATTTTGTCATTCCCGAAGAAATCAGGCATGCTAATCTGACTGATTTGTTCACCTCAACAATTGAAATGCAAAACGAATATTATCATGCGTTTTACGAGAAATTAAGGCCGTACATCTTTGATAAAAATAAAGACCTGGCAGAAAACCCTTCCAATAAGTCGCTTCTGGAGGGCTGGGCTAAAGAAGACGCCCGTTATGCAATATCCATGGCGACCCAAACACAACTGGGCATGACAATTAACGCCCGTAATCTGGAGCTAATGCTCAGACGTCTGGCCGCCCTTCCTTTGGCGGAGGCTAAAGAATACAGTGCAAATCTGTACGCGACGACAAAAGACATCGCGCCTTCTCTTATCCGCTACACCCAAGCCACTGAATACGATAAATTAACAAGACATCATTTGCGTCAACAGGCTTCTGTTTTATTACAAAAATATACTCCTCGAGCGGAGGGCTCCACAAAATCATCCGCCGCACAATTGACTTTCTTTTCTCCCGATGCCGATACCAAAGTCGCCGCTGCTTTGCTGTTTTCCGTATCCAATCTGAATTATTATCAGTGCTTAAGCCAGGCAGACCAGATTACCACCAAAGAAAAAATGTTGTTGTTCAAAAAAGTATTCGGAAATTTACAGGCGCATGATGCTGTATTGCGGGAGTTGGAAAATGTTGATCTGCAATTTGAACTAATATTGAGCGCCAGCTGTTTTGCCCAGTTAAAAAGGCACCGTATGTCAACAATAATAGCCCAGGATTATTGTCCGCAATTGGGAGTGACAGTGCCTCCTTCCATTAAAGCCATCGGCCAGCAAAAAACTTTTCTGAAAATTATGCGCCACACACAAAACGCTTATGAGCAAATCGGGAAAAAAGCGCCTCTTGCCGCCGCTTATGTTTTGACCAACGCGCACAGAAAAAGAGTCCTGATGAAATTCAACTCCCGCGAAATGTATCATCTGGCGCGTTTGCGTGCAGATCAGCATGCCCAATGGGACATTCGCGACCTTACAAAAAAGATGCTCCAGCAGGCAAAAAAAGTTATGCCCCTCACGCTCATGATGGCCTGCGGCAAGGATAATTTTCCCGAACTCTTTAAAAAAACTTTTCCCCGTGATTATTCGCGCTTATAATGATTGAATGAAAATAGCCCATAATAAAAAGCAACTGTATACTCTTCTGGTTACTACCATAAGTTCATTTCTGACGCCGTTTATGGGCTCCGCGGTCAATGTCGCCCTACCCGCTATAGCCAAAGAATTATCCATGACCGCCCTGTCTCTGGGCTGGGTAGCAACTTCTTTTATTCTGGCGGCCACAATAACACTTATTCCTTTAGGCCGGCTGGCTGACATCTACGGCCGTCGAAGGTTTTTCATTTATGGAGCATTAATTTTTACCATAGCTTCTTCATTTTGTATCTGGTCTCCATCGCAATTTTTTCTGATTGCCGCCCGGGCCGTGCAGGGAATCGGCGGAGCCATGATTTTTAGTACCGGCACCGCAATGCTGATTTCAGCTTATCCTCCCGAAGAACGTGGTAAAATAATAGGAATAAATACGGCAGCCGTCTATATCGGACTAACGATTGGTCCTTTTATCGGCGGGTTGCTCACACAACATTTAGGATGGAGATACATTTTTCTTTTTACGGCTATTTTGGGCATAATGATTATGATAATTGTTACCTCAGCCATTCAGGATGATCATTCGGAAACCCATGACGAAGGTTTTGACTTTACCGGAGCCATGATTTACGGATTTTCTCTTTTTGCCGTTATATACGGCCTTTCCCAATTGCCATCATTTTACGCGGGATTTTTAATCGTCGCAGGCATTATGTTCCTTGCATTATTTATATTTCAGCAATTGAAGAGCCCATTTCCATTGGTAAACATAAATCTGTTTTTGAACAATAAGGTTTTTGCTTTTTCCAATTTAGCCGCTTTGATTAATTACTGCGCCACATTTGCAGTAACTTTTTTACTCAGCCTCTATTTACAGCACATTAAAATGTTAACGCCTTCTCAGACAGGAATAATTCTTATTGCCGCGCCCGTCATTCAGGCGTTACTTTCACCTTGTGCCGGAAAACTTTCCGATCGTTTTGAACCGCAGATTATTGCATCTATCGGTATGGCGCTTACCGTAACAGGCCTTTTCCCGCTAATTTTTCTCAGAAGCGATACAAGTATCGAATATGTTTTGTTTTGCCTTGTTTTGCTTGGCATTGGTTTCGCGCTTTTTTCTTCACCCAACGTCAACGCCACAATGAGCGCCGTGGAGAAAAGATATTATGGTGTTGCTTCTGCCACACTGGGCACCATGAGGCTTACTGGCCAAATGTCCAGTATGGGAATCACCATGTTGGTTTTTGCCGTTATTTTAGGAAATCATCCTATTTCCGAAGCGAACAGTTTTCTCCTCTTAAAAAGCGCCACACTTATCTTTGCCATCCTGGCTGCTATTTGCTGTGGTGGAATCTTTGCCTCGCTGGCGCGGGGAAAGATGCATAATGGCAACAACAATCATTAGTTTTGTCATCGGGTCTGCAGCTTGAGGATTCAGCGGAATTTTCAGCACCGGCGATGGTAAATCTTTTTTGTGCATAATTAATTTTGAAAATAATAAGAGAGCAGGAGTTGATCTCCGGCTTTTTTATTTACCTGTCTTAGACCGTTTCTAAATCAAAGATGATACGAGGCTACCAGATTGCGAGCCGTTTAAAAATGTTCTGATGCAAGGCGCGCAAAAACCGAAACGCGAGGCGTATATAAACATATGTTGAGCGTTGCGGTTTGCAGCGCAACGCAGCAGATGAGCGTTTATAAACAGCCTCTCTGTTTCTTATTTTCCAAATTTTTAATTTATGCTAGAAGAGAATCCTTAATCCCCATTTTTTCAAAGAGACACTTATTTAAGTGTATGGTTTATACTGCATATTTGCGGTGATGGCTATATTAACATAGGTCTATATAAACAATATTAGGGTCGAAAATGAGTAACGTAGAAAATCCTTTAGGTGAGAAATATGATGAATATTTAGAGCTTATAGATTATCTTTGTTCGAGCTATGATACCAGCCAGAAGGAAGTGATATCACTTTCAATCAGCACCGCAATTCGAGTTTTGGTGCATGATACTGATCGCAGCATATCACTACTAACCCACTTGCGAAAAAAGGATATTCCATTTGTTAGTACAAATTATTTAAATGAAAAAGAGAAAGTTCATCTTGGTCTGGTCAGAAGGATAAATGTAGGTGTAAAAGATGGCACTGGCGGTGATGCAAAATATTGGCCGCTCTGCGATTAAAGGTATTTCCAAAGTCCTAAAGTTAAACGATTCATACCCTTTGAGGAGTGGTGGGATATAGAGAATATCTTTGATTCGGGTAATTCGAGTCTCACTAGAAAAGATTTGGTATTATCTGTCGCTAACAAGGATGGTGGTGCTCATTTTGATACTAAAGTGTAGAAGAAGTATGACGACTTTCGGCATAAATGGTCAGGCGGGTCAACCTTGGTTGGCATAAAATCTGGCATCCGCAGAGGTTATGACAATATTCCAGTTTACCCCGCAATAAGACAAATGGGGTATGAAATACTTTGTACACTAAGACCCTAACCCGTCCGCCAGCAGATCGATACGCTCCGGTTGATGTTTTCGTTGAGTCTTATAATTCTTTACATGACATGAGATTTTAATTTTGGATCAAGAGATTTTACCATTCGAAGACTATAAAAGAATATTTGAAACAATCTATTCTGTATTGCGATTTGTGGGTTTAGAGCCAGAAAAGAATTGCACCTATTTTAGCATTATCGGTGCTTTTTTGCTAAATGAGCATTATGGAATAAACTGTAAATCATTTTCAGGTTTAGCAGCTTATATGCTAAATGGTGACTTAGAGGCTGTCCTTGCGTTTGGTGAATGTGTGGGTGAAAATACTTGCATTGCTTCAATTAACGCGTTTCATTCATGGGTTGCAAATGAAGATTTCATAATTGACTTTCAGGCACCATTATTCCCGGAGATATTATCAAAGCGGATCGGCATGAGTGTATGTGATAGTAAAATGTTTCAAAAGCACATTAGCCTTCAATGCGATTCGCTAATGCTATTTAAAAAGTCAGGTGATTTCTTTCACGCCCCAAATCGTGAATTAACCAAACGCATAGTTGATGATTTTGCAGACAACCCGTTCAATATGAACATTGGAGAAATATGCAACAATTGGTTTGTAAATCCAATTCATAAAATGAAGGATTTTGTTGAGGTGACGAACGATTATGGGCAAATGGGTAAAATTCACATATGCAAAAAATCAATTAACGGCAGATGGTAAATAATATTCTACCTAACAAAGTCAATCTACCCGATCTCTACGCTCCGGCTTTTTTTGTTTTTTTATGCAAACTCACACCATTTCTAAATCAAAGATGATATTGAGGCGGCCAATGTAGGGCGCGTTCCCCTGAACGCGCCGAAAATTGCGAACTGTTCGGGAAACAGCCCCGTTGTTTCTTGTTTCCCAAATTGCTATGTTTATGCTAAGAAATAAACCTTAATCCTTGATAATCTTGAAGCGGTATTTAAGTTATTATAAATATACATATAAACGTTATGGCTCAAAACACTAAATTTGGCGTATAGATATGAGTGGTTATATATATTTCCTTTCTAATATTGCTTTTCCAGGATTAATTAAAATTGGTCATACAACCACATCGGTTCAAGAACGTTTATCTCAATTAAATTCAACAGGTGTGCCAGCTCCATTCAACGTCGTTGCGAGCTTCATGGTTGATAACCCTGTTCATCTCGAAAAACAAATTCATAAAAAATTAGAGAAATACAGATATAATAAAAATAGAGAATTTTTCGAGGTTTCAACTAAAACCGCATTAACTGAATTAGTAGCTGAAATTTTTCAAGCTCTATCTGATACAACCAATTCACTTAGTGCTAAGGATGACCGAAGACAACAGCTTTTCGATGAAAAAAGTATTCTATTACTAAAGGAATTGGCATACAGGAGAAGGAATGTTGGGTATGCGGTTTACGAATTAAAAGATGTAACAGGTGAAAGCGAAATAGAAACTATTAATAGGTTGGCCAAGCTAAAAGAGTCTGGCTTGATTGAAGAAAAAAAACATCGAGAAAATTATCGCTTAAATATTTGGCGAATAAACAGCAAAGGTATAAAATATTTATTTGATAATAATCTTGTTGATGATTTCATGAAGAATGATATTTATTTGTAAATTATTAGGGCAGAATAATACCTTTCAGTCTGATTTATTATTTTCCGGCTGATTTTTTCGTGATGCTATGTATAAATGAATATTGAAAAAATAAGAGAATCGGCCACTGATTTTAGAAATGCAATTGAAGTTTGCGCACCCTCGTTAGGCATAATATTTGAAAGTTTTCCACGAGGCTCATGTGGTGAAACTGTCCTATTGTTGGGTACATATTTAATTGAACAGGGTTTAGGTGAATTTCAGTACATGCTTGTGGATTATGGAATTCGTAAAGATCTCAACTGGAGTTCGCATGCATGGTTGCAATTGGATAATTTGGTAGTAGATATTACAGCAGACCAATTCCCAGAAATAACTGAAAAAGTAATTGTTCAAGAATTTTCGAAATGGCACTTAAAATTAAACGGAACATCGCAGAATATCGCTGACTATAGAATTTATAATGCTTATACTATTAGCTTTTTAAGCAGCATGTATCTCAAGATAATTGGTAGTATTAAACAAACCAGCAATAGAAACAAATAAAACCAATTGCATCCATATTGGCTCATTAGGATTGTATGCGAAATGAAGACCTTAAAAAACAAAAAATAAACAAAAATAGTTTCGCCTCAAAAGGACTATATGATGAATCATCTGGTAAAGAAAAAGAGCGTATCGTCCTTCTTGGTTTTCTTAAACGTTTACAACTTGGTTATTACGAAGTTATCCCAAGGGAAAGGCCCGATTTCATTCTAAACTTCTCATGTAATGAACTGACAACATCCATCGGCTGTGAAATTACATTTTATTATTCAGACAAAGGAACTAAAGGTTCCTCTCAAGAAAGGTTTTTAAAGCAGTGGAAGAAGTTTGCAAAGGCTCTGAGAGATGAACTTGATAGATTAGGACAAGAGTATAAGTACCTCTATGGTGCAATACACTTTAAAAATCCTGATTTCACCATAATGGATAGTTTTAACAGCGAAGAATTCATTACCCAGATTGTTGCCGCAGTAAAGAACAGAAAGAATAGGTATATTCTTAGACGGTTTAAAAAAGATGTTCTTCCGCTTTTGGCCAAACATGTTGATCATATTTACCTAAGGGACACGGCGCCAGAACTTGGTGTACTATGGTGGCCTTCTCATCTTCAATCGGGAGAAGTTGAAGACCCAACTGCGACTATCGATGAAATCATCCAGATAAAAAATGTAGTTGGCAATACTTATGACTGGGCAGGAGTTGATGAAAAATGGCTTTTGATATATGGCGGTGCGGCTGGAATTACCGATATGATAATATTGAATTCTGACTTTCGTTCAAATCAACTGCCAAAAGTTTGTTTTGATAGAGTCTTTATTTGGGATAGATTCTTTGAATCAATTCATGAGATATATCCTAATTTTTGTGAAGTTTTTTCTACAAAATCAAAAGTGTTGTATAAGAGGTTGTATTCCCCTGTCGTTCGTCCGTTTATATTATCATCAAATGGCCGTAACCATTCATGACACTTTCGTGCACCGCATCACTAGCAATTCCGTCTCCGGGTAATAATCATATTACTCTTTTCAAATCTTTAATTAGAAATACAAAAAACCGGAACATATCCAGCTTTTTGTATTTATTTATCTTAGACCGTTTCTAAATCAAAGATGATATCGAGGCGACCAATTGGTGAGCAATGTATGGCACCCTTCTCTTAACGCGCCGAAAATTGCGAGCTGTTTAAAAATGTTCAGATGCAAGGCGCGCGAAAACCGAAACGCGAGGCGTATATAAACATACGTTGAGCGTTGCGGTTTGCAGCGCAACACAGCAGATGAGCGTTTTTAAACAGCTCACTACGCGAGCAGTTTTGTCTGCACGCTTTTTAATATATCCTCCGCTTCTTTGACCATAACCTGTACCAAATCATTGACCTTGGGCATATCATTGATACGCTGCGCCGCTTCGCCGGCAGCCAGAAGCGCCTTATTCTTATCGCCATCATAGGCAGCCTTCATAGAGTCAAGCTCAAACTCAATCAACGATAGATCGATCGTCGCCATATCATCAGGCACTCCCAGATAACATCCAGGTGATTTCTGCAGCGTGTTTCTGGCGTGCTCTTCACTGCGCGGATTTTTAATCCAACGCGCCGGTCCCACAAATCCGCGGGCAACAAGCGTACCTCTGTCGCCTGCATCGACAACACCTTCTCTCCAAATCCGGGGAAAATCACTTTCCTGCGTTGCGAGGAATCGTGTTCCCATCTGCACACCGTCTGCGCCCATCACCAGTGCCGCAGCCAGAGTTTTACCGTCACAGAAACCGCCGGCTCCGCATACCAGGGTCTTTGTATCGGAAACTGCTTCCACAACAGCAGGCAACAGAATCATCGAGTGAACAGGTTCCCAGGATGTGTGAAATCCTCCTTCGTGTCCTGAAGCCACGATGACATCGACACCTGCTTTTTTGCATCGCTGGGCACCCTTGACCGACGGAACAACATGCATCCATGTAAAACCTGCTCCCTTGATCTTTTCGCGCCAGGGTACGGGATCGCCTGCAGAGGTAAAGATAACCTTGAAGTTTTTTTCCATGCCCGGATTTGCCGCCCGCACCTGAATCGCCGTATCAATAATAATCTGCGCCTGAAATAGCAACTCTGCGGAGACCATCACATTGATGCCGAACACACCATTGGTGTCTTTAGTCAATCGATATGCTCTCTTCAGCAATTTCTCCATCGCAACCGTAATGTCGTCTTGAGGATTGGCCTCGGCGCTCTTTATCCAATCATTGTAGATAAATGGAAGAAAATCCTTATTGCAGAGTCCGCTCGTGGAGAACAAGCCCAAAACACCGGCATTGGACGCGGCTACGCCAAGGTTGTTGTTGCTGAAGGGACCCATACCCGCCTGAATGATCGGATATTTGATACCAACCATGTCACAAAGTCTCGATTTAATCATACACAAAACTCCTTAATAAATTATTTTCTGAATTGCTGTTCACCGGGAGCGCATTCCCGTGAGGGAGGCGCAATAAAATAATTATCATATTCCTTACCGGTAAAGTCTGAAAGACTTTACAAAACGTTTGAATCGCAAGGCGTATATAGACATACGTCAAGCGCTGCGGTTTGCAGCGCAACACAGCAGATGAGCGTTTTTCATCAGCAGCGATTAATCTCTATTCTCTGATTCGTTTTTTTAGTTCTCTAATTAAATTATTGAGAACATCGCTGGCATCGCCAACTATAGCAACGTCGGACATTTTCATCATCGTTGCCTGCGGATTTCTATTGATCGCGATAACAAAATTTGCTTCGCCTAATCCTGCGGTATGCTGAATAGCGCCGCTGATACCGAAAGAAAAAAGGATTTTCGGTTTTATGTGCTTGCCCGCCTGTCCCACCAGCGCGCCATGGTCAGCCCATCCGGCGTAAACTACCGGTCTGGTGGCGCCTACATCACCTCCCAAAAGTCTGGCCAACTCCTGAAGCTTTTTAAATTTTTCCTTATTGCCCATGCCACGGCCGCCACAAACTATAACGGAAGCATTCTCAATAGTGTGTTCTTTTTCCACGGAACGTTCATACTCCACAAGACGGACACGGGGTTTCGGCAGATTTTTCATCAGAGGCAAATGTTCAACCAATGCCTTTCTTTGATAATCGTGCGGTATCTCCTTAAATGTTCCCGGCCGTACCGTGGCCATCTGGGGGCGATGGCGTTCCGTAACGATTTCCGCCAGCATATTGCCGCCAAACGAAGGGGCTATTTGCAGCAATAGTCCGTCTTCCGCGATATCAAGCCCCACACAATCGGCGGATAAACCTGTTTTTAAGCGCTTGGCCAGCCGCGGCGCGAATTCCCGGCCAAAGTCGGTCGCGCCTATCAGTATAATGTCAGGGTCTCTTTCTTTCGCAAGATCTTCGATAATTGCCAGGTATCTTTCCGTGCTGTAACTCTTTAAAGCGGGATCATCAATTGCCAGTATTCTATCCGCTCCGTGAGCCGTATACTCCATAATCCATTCGTCAATTTCATGACCAAAAATCAACGCGCAAACCTCCGCATTGATAATTTTGGCAAGATCCATAGCTTTGGAAATCAACTGCAGAGTTACACGGTTTTGATAATAATTGCGATAATCGCCAAATACCCAGATACTTTTTTGCTTACTCTTCATCATCGAGCTTGTGTCCTTCAACAGATTTGCCTATTGCAGTACCGATTTTTCTTTGATACTTATCAAGAAATTCAGTAACGACAGAAGAAGCCGTTCCCTGTATGAGCACGTTTTCTTTCTGTGCTTTTCTTAAAAAGACTTTGCGCACTTTGGTGCGCGAGCCTTTATTTTCAAATGATATCAGGTTTATACCCAGAGACGCCGCATCAAGAACAATAACTTCATTGTCGCAAAAAGCATTTTCCAGCCCTGCTAGCTTTGTGTAGCGCGGTCTGTAATTTTCCATGGAAACCGTCACCAGCGCCGGAAACTCCATCTCCAGAGTTTCGCGGAAATTATCCACAATCCGGCGAACGCGCAACGTCCGGCCGGAAATTTCCAGTTTTTCAATATAGGCCACCGCAGGCAAATCCAATTCTTCAGCTAGTTGCGGACCGACCTGCGCTGTTTCACTATCCGCGGTATAGGAACCACAAAGGATAAGATCATATTTAGGACATTTCTTTTTTATTGCCGCTGTTAAAACCAGCGAAGTGGCGTATGTATCCGACCCGGCCAGGAGCTTATCACAAACGAGGATTCCCTTGTCGGCACCCAAAGCCATTGCTTCAAGTAACACTTCCGCGGCAGCCGGCGGCCCCATTGTTATGGCAGTAATATGAGCGGGAATTTTTTCTTTTATTTGCATCGCGGCTTCCAGAGCGTGCTTGCAGGCCGGATTCATCATACCGGAGGCGAGGTCACGTCTAAGTGTGCCGGTTGTTTCATCCCACGGCAGTTCTGTAACCATGGGAACTTGTTTTAAACAAACTATGAGATTCAACATAATGTCTATCAAAGGGGCTCACGTCGCCCCCTCACAAGGCATGAGCCTTGTGAGCCTCCCCCTCTCGCTCGCCGTGCGAGCTAAATAACTGATTCCTTCAACGACGCAAAACAGTCTATGACCTCGTGCGGGAACATTTTGGAATCTATAATATCAATTGAGACAGTATTGACCGCGCAATAACCATGCGCTGAATTTCACTTGTGCCTTCATAAATTTCCGTCACTTTAGCGTCCCGGAAATATCTTTCCACATCATATTCCTTGCTGTATCCATAGCCTCCGTGAATTTGCACGGCAAGCGATGTGGTCTTTGCCGCAACCTCGCTGCAATAAAGCTTTGCCATAGCCGCCTCACAGCCAAAGGGAGCACCTCCATCCTTCAATGAGCAGGCGTGGTACAAAAGTAAACGCGCTGCGGTTTGTTGGGTGGCCATATCAGCAATGTAATTTTGAATTGTTTGCAACGAGGCAATGGGTTTTTTAAATTGTTGTCTTTCTTTGGCGTATTTAACTGCCGCTTCCAATGCTCCTTGGGCAATACCCAAAGCTTGCGCGGCGACGCCGATTCTGCCATTGTCAAGAGTAGCCAAACCTATTTTCATTCCGTCGCCAATTTTGCCCAGCAGATTTTTTTCCGGCACACAGCAATCTTCCAGAAATAATGACGAAACAGGATTGGCGCGCATGCCGCAAAGATCTTCCAGCTCGCCTCGCAAAAAACCGGCATACTTACTTTCAACAATAAAAACACTGCTCTGCGGACGTGTTGGATCAAAACCGGTAAGTGCGAAAATTAAAGCCAAATCACAAATTCCACCGTTGGTTACAAATATTTTCGTGCCGTTTAAGATGTATTCCTTATTTTTTTTGACCGCTGTTGTTTCCACGCTGGCGGAATCAGAACCCGCATTAGCTTCGGTCAGACTGAAAGCGCCGATAATTTCACCGCTGGCCATTTTAGGCAAATAAAACTTTTTTTGTTCCGGCGTGGCAAATCGAAGAAATGGATAAACAGCAACTCCATTATGCACAGTAACGCACAAGCCTACCGCGGCGCAAATACGGGATATTTCCTCCACAACGATTGCCGCGCTGATAGAATCCATGGCCGCGCCGCCGAATTCTTTCGGAACTTGCAAACCGAAATAATTAAGCGCCTTCATTTTCTCGATGACGGCAAAAGGAAAAGTGGCTTTACGGTCTATTTCGGCCGCGATAGGCGCAAGTTCCATTTCCGCAAAATGCCGCACAGAATCACGAATAAGCTTATGTTTAGTGCTTGGATTTATTTGCAATGTCATTTTCCCCATCTAAAAGATGTTTGGCACAAATAACTTAAAATAAAAGTAAAATCAAGAAAATGAAGCACGCCAAAATATTTTCCCGGCATAAACAAACAAAAATCCATTAAATCACGTTAAATAATTCATCTCCTTTAAAAAGGAAAGTGTTGCATATATACATATTTGCTTGTTTTTATAGTATTTAATTTTCGTTTTTTTCTGCGGAATATGATCAAATACAACATATCCCGTTAAAATGTTTCTGTAAAAATCAGTGCATATTGCTTTTTTATTTTTAATTGTTATTATAATGCGAGATGAGTAAAGATAAAATACCGACAACTCCCGCAGTATTAGCCCTGAAGGCGCAAAGGGCTGATTTTACTCTATATACTTATCCCTATGAGGAAAGAGGCGGAACAAAAACGGCAGCGCGCAAATTGATGGTTGATGAACACCGCATTATCAAAACGTTGATCATGGAGGATGAAACAGGGAAACCGTTCATTATTTTAATGCACGGCGATAAAGAAGTTTCCACAAAATCGCTGGCCCGAACCATTGGCGTAAAATCGGTTTTGCCATGCAACCCGGCCGTGGCGGAAAAACACACGGGCTATAAAGTTGGCGGCACATCGCCTTTCGGCACCAGAAAAGCCCTGTCCATTTATATGGAAAAGACCATAACCGATTTGCCGGAAATATTTATCAATGCAGGCAGTCGCGGTTTACTGGCGCGGATACCTGCCACTGAAATTGTGAGAATACTTAAACCGGTTGAGGTGAACGTTGCAATATGATTTGCCTTTTTCCGATAAAAAAGAGACAATCTAACAAAGGTTAATTAATATGCCTGATAACGTAATTATTCGCTGTCTCCATTGCGGCACAAAAAACAGAATACCTAAAAAGAAGCTACAGGGTCGATCACTCTGCGGCAAGTGCGGCGCTTCGCTGGATGAATTAATTATTCGTTGCCTTAAATGCGGCACAAAAAACAGAATGTCTGAAGACCGTTTAAATCAAAAACCGTTATGCGGCAAATGTCACGAACCGTTGATCATTCCTCAACAGAAAATTGTGCCTTTCGATGTAACGGATCAAACATTTGCGCGCGAAGTGCTGACTTCCGATGCATCCGTACTTGTAGATTGCTGGGCACCATGGTGCGCTCCCTGCCGGACATTATCCCCCATTATTGATGAGCTGGCCTCCGATTATGCCAATGGAATAAAATTTGTTAAGCTTAATGTTGATGAAAATCAGATTACCGCTTCCCAATATGGAATTCGCAGCATTCCAACCATGCTTTTCTTCAAGGAAGGCAAAATAGTAGATAGAGTAACCGGGGCGCTGCCGAAAGAAGAAATTGAAAGACATCTGTTATCCATAATCAAGACAAACTAAGTTAAGCAAGGTGCTCATGAAAAAAAATAACCTGGTGTACCAATGTAAAATTTTTGATGTCTGGGAAGAAGAATATGATTTGCCTGACGGCAGATTAACTAGGCAAAGCTGGATTAATCATAATCCGACCGTTGCCATTGTCGCCATAAACGGCAAAAAAGAAATCCTGTTAATAAAACAATACCGCATTGCCATTAAAAAGAATCTTCTGGAAATCCCGGCCGGTTCAATGAATGTTGCTGAAGAATCCGCTGATTTATGCGCACAGAGGGAACTGGCTGAAGAAACCGGTTTTAAAGCCGGAACGCTGATTAAGCTCTTTGAAGGCTACTTACTGCCGGGATACTGCAATGAATATATGTATTTTTTTCTTGCTAACGATCTGATCCATGCGCCACTGACTCCCGACGAAGATGAATTCATCGAAAACATGCCTGTCAGTTTTGCTCACGCGCGGACATTAATTAAAAATGGCGCAATAATTGACGCTAAAACCGTTTTGGGAATTATGCTGGCTGAAAACTATCTAAAGTGTGACTAGTGTGACTCCCCATCAAGAAAATTTATTTTAAAAATACTTCGATTCCCCCGCCAACTCCTTTTTGTTCCAGATTACTTTCTGCACTTCCCCGATTTAGTGGACACACCGAAGAGTTTCAATTCTCTAACGGAAAGTTTCTTGCCAGAGGCAAAAAGTTTTGTTAGACTTCTTGCCGAGTTTGGCATTAATTATACCCGTTGCACTTAAAAGATAACGAAGATGCTACCAACAAAGTAAGCTGAAGTATGCGGCTGGTATTATACCAAAAGGGAGGCACCATCCCATGATCTACAATGAAGAATTTGAAACCATGCCCCGAGAAGTTATCAAAGCCCTGCAAGTCAAAAGACTGCAACAGGTTGTGGAACGGGTCTACCACACGGTGGGTTTTTATAAAAAATCCTTTGATGCCGCCGGGGTTAAACCTGACGCCGTAAAATCCATTGCCGACATGAAAAAGATTCCCTTTATCACCAGAAAGGATTTGCGCGATAATTATCCTTTCGGCTTATTTTCCGTGCCCATGAGCAGTGTCGTCCGTTTGCACACGTCTTCCGGAACCAGCGGAAGGTCTGCTGTTTTCGGTTATACCAAACGCGATATTGAAACATGGTCTGATCTTATCGCCCGCTCGCTTGTCGCTGCGGGTATAACAAAAAACGATATTATTCATAACGCTTTCGGTTACGGATTATTCACGGGCGGATTGGGCCTGCATTATGGCGCGGAAAAAATAGGCGCCAGTGTCATTCCCATGTCCGGAGAAAACACTAAAAGACAAATTATGATTTTGCAGGACTTTGGGCCTACCGTAATTTGTTCCACTCCTTCATATGCTTTGCACCTCTTTGAAGAAGGAAACGCTCTTGGCGTGGACATGAAGTCTTTAAAACTGCGCGTGGGCATTTTTGGAGCGGAACCATGGAATAAGGCGACACACGATGAAATTGAAAAAGCTTTCGGCATAACCGCGCTTGATCTGTATGGTTTATCGGAAGTTATCGGTCCGGGCATGGCTATGGAATGCATAGAAGGCCACAATGGAATGCATGTCTTTGAGGACCATTTTATCGTCGAAACAATCAATCCTGCAACCGGTGAGGTGCTGCCTGAAGGTTCCGAGGGC
Organism: Smithella sp.; assembly: GCA_050011015.1. GTDB lineage: Bacteria > Desulfobacterota > Syntrophia > Syntrophales > Smithellaceae > Smithella. Next base: position 2,985 of record JBEKJX010000024.1, on the reverse strand, counting down.
GAACTGGTTTTTACAACTCTTACCAAAGAAGCGGGGCCACTCATCCGCTATCGTACCGGAGACATATCGCGCCTGATTACCGAACCATGCCGCTGCGGCCGCAGTCACGTCAAGATGGAAAGAGTTTTGAAAAGAAGCGACGACATGCTGATTATAAGAGGCATCAATATTTTCCCCTCACAAATAGAAGCTATTTTAGTTGATATCGAGGGATTGAAGCCCAATTATCAAATCATCATTGATAAAGTGGGCGCGCTGGACTCCTTGGATTTACAGGTAGAAGTCAGCGACAATATATTCAGTGATTCCGGCAGTGTCAAAGAACTGCAGAAAATTGAAAAAAGGATCATCAAGGACATGAAGGATTATTTGGGTGTCGTTGCGCGCGTAAAGCTTGTCGAGCCCAATACTCTGCAAAAACCAGGAGCAAAAATTATTGATAAACGCCGCTATTGATAAATTATAAGGGGGGATACAATGAAAGTAGAACAAATATCTGTTTTTTTAGAAAATAAACCCGGTTCGCTTGAGCACGCAACGCGAGTCATGAAGGAGAACAACATCAATATTCGGACCCTGTCGCTGGCGGAAACGGTCGATTTCGGTATTTTGCGTTTGATTGTCAATGACGTAGAAAAAGCAAATAAGGTGCTCAAGGATAACGGCTTTCGTGTAAGCAAAACCCCTGTTGTCGCCGTGGAAGTTCCCGACAAACCGGGCGGACTGCATAGTATTATGGAAGTTGTTTCCAAAGAAGGCATCAACGTTGAATATCTTTACGCCTTTGTGGAGAAAAGCGGGCAGAACGCCGTCATCATCTTCCGCTTCGATAACCCCGAAAAAGCTATTGAAGTTTTGCTAAAGCATAAGTTTATGGTGGTTCCGGGCGCAAAACTATACGACTTCTGATAACACTGTAAAATGCCCAGTCTCATGTGAAACACTATGGTACGGCTCTTATTGAATTGAGTGACGATGCTTCCAGCATGACGGGAGAAGTATTATTCTGTGGTTTTGATTCGACTATTACCAGAGCTTCGATAGAAATGAAACATGAAGGAAAAATATAACATTGGCGTGTAGTCGGACGTGTCTACGAATCCGAGAACCGCATACGGAATTATTAGCGTCGATAACATTAATGTTATCGGGCCATCTATTTTTGGTATTTCTTCGTTTTCCAACGCTGGTGGAACCACAACCACTGCTCCGGGTATTCGCGAACAACGTCTTCTATAATTTTTGTAAAACGTTGAGTATTTACCTGCAAGTCCGCCTCATAATCATCCGTACAGATAGCCTCAATGGCAGGTTTCACTATAACCTTGTATTTCCCCGACTTCTGTCTGGCCGGAAAAATTGCAATTACGGGCGCGCCGGAACGCATGGCCATAACCGCAAGCCCTACACCGGTGCAAGCGGGACGACCGAAGAAATCCACAAATACCCCTTCATATGCGGCGACATTCTGGTCGCTGAGAATTCCGATAATTTGATTTTCTTTTAATAATTCCAAAATCTTTTTCCCCGATCCCCCTTTCGGAATCAATTCATTCCCCTGCATGGTGCGCACATATTCAACCATATTATCGATAATTGGGTTATCCAGAGGCCGGTAAACAATATATATTGGTTTGGCATACATAGGAATACCGATGGGTAATAGCTCCCAGTTCCCAAAATGAGCAACAATGGACAGGACACCTTTTCCCTTGGCAATGGCAGCATGATAATGTTCTATACCTTCTGGATACCCCCATTTGTGAATACTCTCTTTGGTAATGTAAGGCATGTCGAAGAATTCAGCAGCTACAATGGCAAAATGGCGGTAAACCCCTTTGGCGATTCTGATTATTTCATTAGTGTCCTTTTCCGGAAAAGAGCGCTGTAGATTGTGCAGAGCTATCAATCGGTTTTTTGAACCAAGATGGTAAAAAAGTGAGAATACGCTTATGAAGAATCCCTTGCGTACAATCAGCGGAATGCATCGAAAAACAAAGAGCAATATTTTTGTTGTTTTTGTTTTCTCAACAGTCATAATTCTTTTGTTTTTAACAAATATTTGTTATTTTGTAAAAAAGATTAGAGAAAATAATACCATACGTCAAGGAGAAACTTGCCGCACGATTTAAAAATGCGTTCGGGGGAATTCTAAATTAAGGAAAGTATACCTTACCAACTCGCTTGCACTTACTGTTTTGCAAGCGGCAATTGACGGTTTGGTAAGGCTGCTTCCTCATTATGCGCTCCCCTGCAAGATGTGCTTCCGGTTATTGTCTAACTTTGTTGGCATCGTCGGCTGTCATTAGTTGCTATAGCGGCTTTCCGCACTCCTTGCACTTGCCGTCTGAACCGATAACGCCTATGCAGGACTCATCGCTGCATAATACTCTTTTATCCCAATCTTCGTCGGACTCCTCTTCCGCCACCGACAAAAATGGTTTTTGCTCCTCTGGTTTTACCGACTGAACACCCTCTTGGCTATGCTCTGCCGTCATGTCGCCTTCATAAAATTTGCCACATTCTTTACATTTTCCATCGGGACCGATAGTGCCGATACAGGATTCATCGCTGCATAGTATTCTTTTTCCCCAGTCTTCACTTTCATCAAAAATGATTTCTGTCATTCTGCTCTCCTGTATTTATTTTCAAATCTACTTACAACAGCTTCCACATTTTTTTCACTACACAAAAAATCATTTTCTCTTTGCCAAGTCGCATGGAATCTGCTACTTAATAGGCGTCAATTCCCTGTAACGTAATGACCGTTTTCATTACGCTCCTTGCTGTCGCGCCCCCGGTCAAAAGGATACCGCGGCGTCAAGGAGGAAGCCGATTGAAGGCCGTCTTGGCCATTACCCTTTGATGCATGCTATTGACTTCAATCTCGCCACCTTTTTTGCAATTCCAGACTCGTGCATAACCTGCACAACATCCTGCAAGTTCTTATAAGCTTCCGGCATTTCTTCGCTGAGAGTGCCTTTG
>JBEKJX010000023.1:0-19156 GCA_050011015.1 Smithella sp. | reverse complement strand
GATTTAAAAAATAAAAAATGATACAGAAAGAAAGCAGCGGACGCTTTCGGGCAATATAGAAAGCAAAACCGATTATAAACGATATCAGGAGAATTGATGGAATTGTAGTCCATGGTTGCAGCAGGGACCGGGAAATTTCCATATCGTAAAGAAAAGTCAAGCGGGAACCGACAGGATAAAACAGCAGGGAAAGATAAAACAGGATGACGCGGGGTTCGGTTAAAAGCCTTTGCGTCAGGGAGAAATCGCGCAGTTCATATCCTCCTGAAATATTGTGAAAATGGCCTGTATAAATAAATCCGATCATTAAAATCAGCAAAACAGGCAGCGCCGAAATCTTAAGATATTTATTAATGTTTTCTTTAGTGAATCCCTGAAAAATTGATTTTTCGGACGTACGGCCCTTGAGATAAAAATACATGGACATGATGTAAAATAATCCCGCCATGGAAGCCATTCTTTGCACAACATAGGTAATCGAAGTTACCCATACGGGATTTAACGCCCAGAAAAACGTCGCCAGCAGAGACACCGGGCAGGCGATGTTTTCGTATTGATCCTTCAGACGCGGGAGTTTCAGCGTGTTGTAAATGAATAGAAAAAGAAACACGGCCGCGAGGTAGTGGATGATAAAATTAACCGCATGAAATCCGAAAACATCCATTCCGCCCAGTTTATAATTCAAGGCGAAGCTCAAGAAAGATAACGGGCGTGAAGGTCTTACATGTTCTATCCCGTAGATGCACTGTTTGATTTCCGGCCAGGAAAAAGAATTCATCCGGATATATTGGTTATCGACAATATTGGCAAAATCATCAAAATGCCAGTCGCCGTAAAAACTGTTCGAATAGATTGAAATCAGAATGATGAAAAGCGTGATAAACGTAAACGCATAAATGCCTGAAGCATCTGTTCCGAAATGAAAAGAAAACGTAAATCCATTTTTTTTATTTAACATATATTCGCCTGAAAATAATTATGGATTACTCTTCCCGGATCCGGAAAAATATTCGACCATGGGAAATAATGCGGCCAGGATTATTTCCACAAATGTTATCAGAAAACGGGTAAGGATAGTTCCAAAAATAACTACCGGCTGCGCCATAAATGCCGGAAGAATGAGGAGCGCAAAGCCCTCGCGGACGCCGATGCCGGCAGGGGCAAAAAGAGCTGCTACGCCGATAAGCGATGCGGCATAGTAAACGCCGGTTAAAGTGAGAAAAAGATTCCAGCCGATATGGTGGAAACAATTAAAAGCAAAATAAATTCCCAAACCATAAGGCAAACCGATTATAATATTGGCAAGGACAAATTTAATCATCAATCCGTAGGTGGGCAATTCGGTCAGAGGTTCTTTACGGATTAACTTAAACAGACCGGCGGAAATCTTTTTCAGAACTGGAGGATATAATAGAAACAGAAAAAATATAACAAAAGAGATCGCTGTCCAGCGAATGCAGGCCGGAATAGTTGAAGGAAGAAAGGCTATGGAGATTAAAACAATAATGAAAGCCGCCGTCATCGAAGTAATGAATTCGACTCCCGTCGCAAAGGCGACAACCCGTTTGCTTGCGTTACCATATAAATCGATTCGCACAAGGAATAAACCGACTTTACCCGGTATATATTTGCCCAGTTGAGATAAACTCCAGCATTTGGCTGTTGGCAGAAAAGAAGCTTTGAGGCCGAAAGATGAAGCCATGCGAAACCAGATGAATATCTGTAACAGGTAAGAGATAAGAAAAGACAATATGCTGTAGAATAAATAGATCCACTCTAAATCATATTTAAAGCGGCGTATGTCGGCAAAATTCAGATAAATATAATAGCAGACGAAAAAAAATACCAGAAGCAAAAGTAATCTGCTGTACCATTTTCTGATATTTGGAGAAATTAATTTATTAAGATTCATCATGGATGCATTCACCCTTGTGCATTTTCTGAAATATACTGAACTCCGGAGAATTTTTTATACGCATTCTTTAGCTAACTTTGTTGGCTGCGTCGTCGGCTTCCTCAACGTATTAAAATACGCCTGTGGAGCCTCCTGCTTGCCGCCGCGTTATCTTTTGAATGCAACTCGGTATTACAGCATAAATCCGGCTCGGTAAGCATATATTATTTCCCTTGAATCAGATAGAATAACCATAACGTCGGAAGCCTGTATTTTTTCAGAATATTATCCATTAAATTCAGAGGCCGGAAAAATAATGCGGCAATTTTTTCAGGGAATAACTTTCCCAGGGCATACATAGGGAGAAAGAAAAAAGTCGTGGCAGGTATCCGTTGCTCTTTGACAAGTAATCCTCCCGCCTCTTGAATCAGATTAGTCAGCTCGGAGGATGAAAAACACTGGCCTCCCGTATTGATATTTCCGGATGAAGCTTTTTTTCTTATCAAATTTAAAATGCCGAAACCTGTTTGATAGTTGATTCCTGAAATGTCAGGTTCAATCATAATTAATCTGCCGCCGGGATTTAATTTTTTCAAAAGATTTCTTATCATGACACGACGCTGATTTATCTGGACATACATCATGACAGTAACGGATATGATTAGATCGAACATTCCAATGCTTTCAGGGATTGTTTCTATTGAACCCACAAAAGCGTTCTTTCCGGTATTTTTTTTATACAGGGATACATAAGCAGGGCTGATATCCATTCCGATAATTTCAGCGGCGGGTAGTTTTTGCGCCAGAGGCATGGTGATCCTGCCGTAGCCGCAGCCAATATCTAAAATCCTGCAATTTTCTTTTATATCATGAATACAATCATATATAAAATTAAGATGAGAAAAATGGAAATGCCTGTTGGCTGTCTCGGGCATGTTTTTGAATAATACACTCTTGCAGGAACTGCCATATAAAATGCCGCGTTTTTCCCATTCCTCCCTATTGACGTCATGATATGTCACAAGCCTATCTCTCCAACCGGCGCATTTATTTTTCGAAATATTTCAGTAAAAAATTAATAACACTGTCCAGCTGGTATCCGGTTATGCTTGAGTACATGGGAAGTGTTACTTCATGTTGTCCGACATATTCTGTAAGCGGCAGATCATATTTAATATCAAAATTCTTATAAAAGCTGAATTGATGGACGGGCGGATAATGGATGCTGGTTTGAATTCCTTTGTCACGGAGGTACTTCATCAATGCTTTACGATCAATATTATCATCGAGCAATACGGGAAAGATATGATAATTGGCGAGAAAAGCATAATCGGCAAATGGAATCCTGATTCTGTCAATTTTAGATAATTCACTTTTATAGCGCGTTGCCGCCGCGCGGCGATGTTCATTCCCTGATTCCAATTTTTTCAGTTGAACTCTGGCCAGCGCGGCGTGAATTTCATCAAGGCGGTAGTTGTATCCCAGGGAGACGACGTCATAACTGTAGGCGTGTCCTTTATGGCGATCCAGTGTCAGACTGGTCATGGCATGCGAGCGCATCAGCCTGATCTTTCCGGCATAGTCGTCATTGCCGGTACAGATCATGCCGCCTTCACCGGTGGAAATATTCTTATTGGAGAAAAATGAAAAGCACGAAATATCGCCCCGGGAGCCTAATGGCCTGCCTTTATAAGCCGCGCCGGGAGCGTGAGCCGCGTCTTCGATGACGGGCAGGGAATGTCTGGCGGCAATTTGCATGATTTTATCCATGTCACAGGCAAACCCGCCGTAATGCATGACGATTATTGCCCGGGTATTTTTGTTGATCTTTTTTTCGATCTCATGGGGAGAGATTGTCCAATCGTCCGTTGAATTGATATCGGCAAAAACAGGAGTGCCGCCGGCATAAATAACCGAATTAGATGTGGCGACAAAAGTAAGCGAAGGGCAGATGACTTCATCGCCCTGTTTAACGCCGACGGCAAGGTTGGCCAGATGCAGGGCTGTTGTGCAATTGCTGACGGCTATCGCGTGTTTTACTCCGCAAAATTCAGCGAACTCTTTCTCCAATGCCTCCGTTTCCTGTCCCATGGTCAACCATTTGCTGCGCAAAACACGCTGCACGGCTTCCTCTTCTTCCTGTCCGTAGTTGAGATCGAAAAGAGGTATGGATGGATTGGAGCCGCTCATAAAATATCCTTTATTTTCTCATAATCATCGATAGCCTGTTCATAATCTTCCGGACGGCCTATATCCATCCAGTATCCGTCATAGGCATGGCAATGGATGGGCATATTGCGGGATAAAAGTTTCTGGACCAGATCGGGAAAATCGAACCGGCCTTTTGCCGGAATAAGAGGCAAAACCCTGCGGGAAAGAATATAAATTCCCATGCTGACATTAAAGTCGAATGATGGTTTCTCCCTGAACCCGGTTAACCGTCCGTCTTTTGAATATTTTAAAGTTCCATAATTTACGTTTTGTATTCGTTTGTGGGTGGCGATAGTCAGGCAGGCCTTTTTATTTTTATGAATTGCAAAAAGTTTTTTAAAGGATAAATCCGTTAAAATATCCCCGTTCATCATTAAGAAATCATCTTCAAGATTGTTAATGTGCCTGACCGGCGCGGCCGTGCCGAGAGGTTCTTTCTCGATAAAATATTCGATAGGTATCTTCCATTTTTCACCCTTGCCGAAAAAGGCGACAAAGAGATCGTGTTGATGTCCGATGGCCATCGTGATTTTCTTGAAACCGTTTTTCTTTAACTGTTTAACAACGACTTCCAGAATAGGACAATCGCCGATGGGCATGAGCGGTTTGGGCAAAACAGTCGTGTAAGGTTTTAATCTTGTGCCTTTTCCTCCAGCCAGAATAATCGCCTGCATAATTCACCTATTTGATGTAAAGGTCTGTTTTGTAACGATGGATATTATCTTTGATCCAGTCAACGGTTTTTTCGAGCCCCTGCCGCAAAGTCGATTGCGGTTTCCATTTTGTATATTGCACAAGTCTGCTGTTGTCGCAATAAAGTCTTTCGACTTCACTTCGTTTCGGCCGTTGACGGTCTTTCGACAGATGAAAGTCGATTTTTACCCGGCAGATACCGGCTATTTCCAGAGCAAGATTTTTTATGGATATCTCGAATCCGGAGCCGATATTAGTGACGGAGCCGTTGAGTTTTTTCACCAGCGAAATTTTAATCATGCCTTCCACGGTATCCGCCACGAACGTCAGATCTCTCGTGGGAGAAAGATTACCCAGATTTAACTTTCTTTTGCCTGCCAGAATCTGGCCGGCAATGGTGGGAATGACCGCTCTTGATGATTGACGGGGACCGAACGTATTGAAAGGCCGGGCGATTTTAACAGGCAGGCCGAAAGAAAGCCAGTAACTGAGCGCCAGTTGATCGGCGGCAATTTTCGACGCGGAATAGGGAGATTGTCCCACCAGGGGATGTTTTTCCGTAATGGGGACGAATTGCGCGGTTCCATAGGTTTCACTGGTGGATGTAACCACGAGATTATCAATGTTTAAATCGCGGGCGTTTTCCAGCACATTATAGGTCCCTTCGATATTTGTTTTAATATAGGCCAGCGGTGAATCGTAAGAATAGGGTATGCCGATCAGGGCGGCCAGATGGAAAACTTCCCGGCAGCCTTTCATGGCTCGTCTGACGGAATCGAAATCCCGTATATCGCCGCTGAATATTTCCATGTCCCCGACGTGCGGAGAATTTTCCAGCCATCCCCAATGGCTGGCGGAATTATAGCGGACAAAAGCCCGGACATCATATCCCAGCTGGACGAGTCTTTCCGCCAGATGACTGCCGATGAATCCCCCCGCGCCTGTAACCAGTACTTTTTTCGCGCTCATGTCTTGTGCTGTAACTCCTTTATTTTTTCATAAATGATTTTCGCGCCGGATTCAACAGACAGGATGGATGCCAGCGCTTCATATCTCGCTTTATCATAAAACGAATCCCGCATATTTGAATCGCCCATGGAAACCAAAGCTTCCGCAAGCTTATCATAATCTTCCGATGGAAAGATATAGCCTAATTTGTACTTTTGAGCAAGAAATCCCATGTCTCCCACGTCGGCCACAATCAAAGGTTTCTTCGCGGCAACCGCTTCCAGAAGGATCATGGGGATGCTTTCCGAGCGGGACGGTATCACCGCGCAATCCACTTTTTGCAGCAGGTATGTAACGTCACCGTCTTCGAGTCGCCCGGTTAATATCACATCATTCTGGAGGGAAAAACTTTCGATGAGCCTCTTCAGGTTATCCAATTCCCCGCCTGACCCTGCAAGATAACAGCGAAACACAATCCCCCTGCGGCGCAATATATCGCAGGCTTTAATAAGAATGTCCTGTCCTTTGACAGGATGAAGACGGCCTACACAACAGAAGGTAAAGCGATTTGTATCATCAGGAAAAGAGAAATCCGACCTTTTGCTTTCCGGATACCTTGCCGTTGCCGCGAAATGGCATGATTTGCCTCCCGCCAGGGCCTGCGTCCTTGCGCATAAATCGAAGCCGTCGGCAAAAAGAAGAGAACTGTTTTTCGCGACATTTTTGATCACAGGCCTTAATAAAGGATTTTCGGCGGCCTGGTAGACATCCGAACCTAAAGCGCGGCAGCAGTAAGGTATCTTTGTCGCAAAAGACAATAATCGCGCAAGGAGTCCCGCCGGGATCAGCCATTCGGCAAACAAAATATCAGGTTTCCACCGGCCGCATATGGATCGGCCTGTCTTGAAACCTTGGAGAAAATATTGAAGCGCAAGAAAAAGTCCGCGCAGTCCCTGATTTTTAAGCAACGATACAAGAGGCATATCGCCTCCGCGCCATCCAAAATAGGTTACCCGGCAGCCGGGCCATAACTCTTCATGATACGTCTTATGGGAGTCGCAGTTCTGGGTTAAAACATGGACATCCACACCCTGTTTATTTAAGATGCGGATTGTATCGGGAATGAATACGCCGCTGATTCGTCCGAATCGGGGGAAACTGCTCGTCAGCAGCAGCATTTTCATTTTATCTTACCCAGTATTTTTTTATGATTTAATTTATATTTACTGCCGCATTCGGGGCACACAAACCGGTTATTCAGTTGATAACCGCAGGAGCACATCCAGCCTTTCCGAACTGCGGGATTGCCCATCATTAAAGCATGATCGGGGACATCCTTCGTCACGACGGCGCCGGCGGCGATAAAGGCGTAACTGCCGACGGTATGTCCGCAGACCATGGTTGAATTGGCGCCGAGCGACGCGCCCTTCTTGATCAATGTCGGCCTGATTTCATCCATCCGGCGAATTTCGGAGCGGGGATTAATCACATTGGTGAAAACCACCGAGGGACCGCAAAACACGAAATCTTCCAGAGTCACGCCCTTGTATACGGAGACATTGTTCTGGATTTTGCAGCCGTTGCCGATGGCAGCGTCGGGGCCGATGACGACATTCTGGCCGATTGAGCAGTTTTTGCCGATTCGGGAACCGGAAATGATATGTGAATAATGCCATATCTTTGTCCCCGCGCCGATTTCGACGTCATCGTCAATTTCCGATGTCGGATGAATCGAAACAGAATTATCTGTGTCGGTTTTATGAAGAGCGCTGTTTCTCAGCCTTATCCTGGAACCGTTTTCATTTAAAGAATTTTGGGCGGCATTGAGAACTTTAAGCACCTGCAATCCTTCTTTGCCATCCGTCACGGGTTGTTTTTTTTGAACGATGCAATCGAGAAAGTGCCGGCATTCCACTTTCAGCGGTTCAGCGTAGGGAATAGAAACGCGTTCGGGAACTCCGCGGGCCGGCACGGGAAGATTATTCTCCCAGTTGACGTGATGAGGATAGATAAGCAGTTTTTCCTCCCAGGGAAGCGTATCGTCGAAAACGGCCATTTTCCGGTCTCCGACGACAACCAGTTTTTGATCTTTGAAAGGATGAAGCCAGGATACAAAAACATGCGCCTTGAGGCCGGAAGAAAATTCCAGATGGGTTGTGGTGACATCCGCAATTTTTTTGTGCAGGTAATATCCGCCGGTGGCCTGGACGCTTTCCGGTTCTTCGCCGGCGAGAGCAAGAATCATCGATATATCATGGGGTGCGAACGACCATAAAATGTTCTCTTCCCTCCTGATTTTTCCGAGGTTGAGCCTGTGGGAATAAATATAATTGATGCGTCCCAATTCTCCGGCGGATGCCATTTGCTTTATTTTGACAAAAGCCGGATGATACTGAAGAAGGTGTCCCACCATCAATATCAGCTTATGTTTTTCCGCCAGAGCGATCAGTTCCCCGGCATCTTTTTCGGTCAGCGTCATCGGTTTTTCCACAAAAACATGCTTGCCGGACAACAGGGCTTCCCTCGCCAGCAAAAAATGAGTCTCTGCGGGTGTGGCGATGACGATTCCATCAATGCCGTCACGGGTAATTACATCTTTCAGGGAATTGTAAGTTTCGCAGGAAGGATAGAGTTCTTTGATTTGTTTCAAGGTTGATGAATTCTTATCACCGACAGCTTTTAACGAACCCAGTTCAAAGAAGTTGCGGATTAAATTTTTCCCCCAGTACCCTCCGCCGATAACGGCAATATTTGATTTTATTTTTTTTGTCATTTGAAGCTCTTTCCCTCATCCGTACTTAAGATTTATAAAGATGTTCATTGTCCTGAATATCCATCCACATGGCAAATAAAAGCGACTGAAAGCTGCTGGTAAACAGGAAGAAGAAAGCCAGCATTGTTACGGCGGAAACGGAGCCGCCGGAGATCACTATGGACATTATTTTAATCATGTAGGGTATTGTAAGAATGCCTACAAGAAAGGCAAAATGATAAAGTAAAAAAAGAGGATGAAAGTCCCTGAATAAATATTTCATCCATAATCTCTGGAAAAAAGACTTGAAAAGCAGCCAGGAAATACGGGGAATAACCTTATGCACTTTCATTTTGGAGGTTTCGCCTATATTATAAACAGGTTTTATTTTAATTTCCTTCAGGGTGCAGAAGGCGATATTTAATTTCACGAGCATATCATTGGGCATGCCGTACCGGGGATAAATATCATGAATCTTGATCGCGCTTAAAGCGGAAAGAGAAATGGCCGTATAACCCGTTTGAGTGTCGGAGACATGCCAGTAACCGGAAGCAATTTTGGTCAATATGGACAAAATTGAATTGCCGAAGAACCGGGTTTTGGGCATGATAAGCCTCGCGCCGCCGTGGATAAGACGGTTCCCTTTGACATAATCAATGTCTTCGGTAAGAATAGGGGTGCATATGGATGCAAGCTCCGCCGGGTCCATTTGACCGTCACCGGCCATGACCGCCGTACAATCGATGCTATGATCCAGACACCATTTGTAGCCGCGGGCTATTGCCGCGCCCACGCCGCCGTTATTCAGATTATTGATTAGAATGACACGATCGGAATCAGGGCTGGCATTGGCTGTTTCAGAAGGGATAAAATATTCCATATCCGTTTGCTGTTTTTCTTTGAGCAGATTTTCCGCGCGGTTGTATTTACCCTCATAAGTATTGCCGCCGTTATTTTTCAGGATTGCCTGAACAGGCTTTTGTTTGCTGATATAATCAAGAACAATGGCGGCGGTATTATCGCGGGAACAATCGTTGACAACGATAATGCGATCGACAAAATCAGGCATTGTTTCCAAAACCTGTCCGATTTGTTTCTCTTCATTATACGCGGGAACAACAACGGCAACAGTTTTATTAAATAGCATCGAAAGCGGCTCCAATTTTCTGGCGTGTATGCAACTTACTATTTTTATGATTATTTGTCCAAAAATATTTCATCATAATATTTAAATTTGCTTGATATTCAATGGGATGAGTAATAGTATAAAAAAGTAACATAGTAAATCCGGTATGCTTCACAGGTTTATATCTACTTAGAGAAAGACAGCAGTATCTTGCGGTAATTAAACATTATCACCTGGTGGCCGAGTGACAATGGATCAAAAAACCGAAGCCCAGATTGTTGCCAGGGTTCTGAAGGGAGACAGGCAGGCTTATGCTTTGCTTGTCGAAGAGTATAAAACACCCGTTTATAATTTAGCGTACCGGATGACGGGGAATTTAGAGGATGCCGAAGACCTTGCCCAGGAGGTTTTTCTTCGTTCCTTCCAGCAGTTGTCCCGCTACGATATGAAGCGCAGTTTTTTCAACTGGCTTTACACGATCAGCCTGAACCTTATCCGCAATCACCTGAAAAAAACAGGCAGCCGTCAAAAGAATTTCAGAAGCGTGAATATATCATCTGATACCATTGTTTCCGACAGGGGAGAGACCGCTTTGCGCGAGACAGCCGATTTGGAAGACTCACGCAAAGAGCGGGAAGCGCAACTGGAGAACTGTCTGCATAAATTATCTCCGGAGCTGCGTGAGCTGCTTGTTTTGCGCTTCTATCAGGGGATTTCTTTTGAAAAAATTGCCGCGATAACCGGTTTTTCGCAAAGCGCCGTCAAGATGCGGGTATATCGGGGATTGGAGAAATTAAGGGAATTTATAGAGAAAAATGTGACTTCAGCAGGGTAATGTTGTATATATCTATATAGAGGAGATTTAACGGACCATGTTTAAAAATGAAGATGAAAAACGGGCGCGATTCCGTGAAATGACGGAAATTATGGAAACGGCTTCGCAAAAGCGGCCCCCGGATAATTTTACTTCCGGAGTAATGACTCGGATTTACACGGAAAATGAAACCTCCCGTACATTTTCCTTCCGGCGGTTGTTTGAAACGAACCTGAACTTCGGTTTTCGTGATTATGTAACAAAGAAGGAATGCGCTTTTTACTTCTTGCTGACCGGATTTTTTTATCTGGTCCTGGGAGTAATTCTTATGCTGGGTCTGCGGCCGCCGGCCGTTTGGCTCCATAACGGATGGCTTTCTTTTCAGCCTCTCTTCGGTCTCATTATCGCGGTTGAACTTGCCCTGCTGGGTATGACCGTTTATACAAATGGCGACATCTCCGTCCGTTTTGTCCGCGCGGGAACTTTAATTTACGCGGCTCTTATCATCCTCGACGGTTGCGCGGGCGCTTATTTTATCCGTATCCCCGTGGCGGCATTCCTTGCCGTGATTTTTTCCATAACCGGGTTGGGCACGGCCTTTTTACTGGGATTGGCGGTTAGCCGTTATTACCCTGAAACTATTTCTTCGGAGGTGCGCGGATGAATAAAACCGCAGGACAATTTAAAGATCAGGGCGGATTCACGATGATAGAAATTATTTCCGTTCTGGTTCTTATAGGAATTCTTACCCTGGTTGCAATTGTCAAGTTGACCAGTACAAACTATTATAACCTCGCTGCTGAGACGGAGGTTGTCAAGGCTCATCTTCGATACGCGCAGTCCAGAGCTATAAATTCAAGGAATGTCAGCGGGATTAATTTTTCCAGCGGTTCCTACACATTTTTCATTAACGGCAATACAGCTAATGTGCGTATGCTGCCCGACCAGAATGGCGCGGGCAACGTCACGCTTCCCGGCGGCATGTCCATTACCACGGGGATCGTCGCTTTTGATTCCTGGGGCAAACCCTTCACCGACGCGGCCGGAACGCAGGCTCAAAGCGGTTCCCGTACACTTACTCTTTCCCAGGGCTCGAACACCAGCGTCATCACGATTACGCCCAACACGGGATTTGTTCCCTGAAAGAATATTTCAGGAAAAAGGCAAGGAGAAAATACATGTTTAATATTTTAAAAATGATGAAAAGAGACCGCAGGGGCTTTACGCTTGTTGAGGTTATTGTTTCTCTGGTTGTGGCAGGCGTTCTTGCCGCAATGCTTGTAAACTTTTTGGGTACTGGTTTTTTAAAGAGCGCCAACCCGGCAGTTTTGACGGAAAACGGCACTTACCTGAATTCGATTATGGATAAAATGGTCAGTGATTACGTGTATCAGGTGGCTACGGCGGTGAACAACGGATCGTCATCGTCAAGCGCTTTGACGGCTTTTAAGAGCGATGTGGAGACCCCAAACAAATTTGGCACGGGATATACCGTCGCGGAAAGCTGCAGCGCGTTTACTGCCACCGGATCCACTGTCATCCCCGAAACATCGACGTCATGCAGTTTCGGCAGCACCAACAGTATTTACAAGGTAACAGTCACCTATCAGGGCCTTTCGGCCACCGCACTTTATACGGAGTAAAATTATGTTTACAAAAAAAAATATGGAAATAAAGCTTTCTTCCCACAGTGAAAATCAAAATTTTTTGCACATCCATAACGGCAGAGGCATCGGATCGCAAAAAGGTTTTACGCTTATCGAAGTTATAGCTACCCTTGTTATCGTGGGCATTCTGGCGGCACTGGCAGGCTTCGGCATTGTTGAGGCTGTGAAGGGTTATATGACAGTCAAACAAAATTCGACAGGGACTCAAAAGGCTCAACTGGCCATGTCCCGTATTGACAGAGAACTTATCGAAATGACTGCGCTTTCTTCTGCCGCCAACAGCACCTCTCTTCCTATTCAAAATGTAACACAGGTGGATGCCAACTTGAATCTTATCGGCAACCGGACTGTCGGGTTTGACAGTTCCACCAATACCGTGAGAATTGCTCTGGGCTCCAATACCCTGGCCAGCGGCGATATTCTGATTGACAATGTCAAATCTTTCACTTTTACCTATTATCAGGGCAGCAATGCCTTAACGACCTATCCTGCCGGGCAGGACGATTTACTCAGCGCCGTTGCTGTCAACATGACCCTTATTAATCCGACGAATATGACCCTGTCTGCCGTTGTTTACCCCCGGAACAACGCAAACACGGGCGGCGTCACCGTTGTCAATGCCCAGACCGGCGCAACTGGCGTGAAAGGATGGGGAAACTGCTTCGTGGCAACGGCAGCTTACGGAGATCCCGGCCATCCGATGGTTCAGATTCTGCGTGAATTTCGCGACAGGCATCTCATGCGCTTTTCGGGAGGGCGGTGGTTTGTCAAACAATACTACAAGTATGGACCGGCGGCGGCGGATATGATTCGCAACCGGCCGCTGGCCGCGTGGGCGGCAAGATGCCTGCTTGCGCCGGTTGCCGCGTTTGCCTTCTGCCTGATGTATGCACCGCTCGCAATTCCTTTCATCTTTTTTGTTTCGCTGATTTTCATCAGCGCCTTTTCTTCAGTCCTGCGGAGAAAATTCCAGAATCGCTTTAGTGTTTTTCATTCGCGGGGCAGTATTCTGGTCGGTTTGATTGTAACCATGGTCGTCATGGCGGTGCTTGCCGCGGCCATGCTGCCCATGTTTTCCGCTTCCTATTTGAATGAGGTATACGCGGATCAGGGACGCAGGGTTTATTACCTGGCCGAGTCGGGATATCGCTACGCGTCATCTGTTTACCGCTGGGCACAATCCGATGATGCTCATAAGAATGCGGCATTAACGCAAGTGAACGGCAAAACCTACGTTCTTCTCAACAACCAGGGTTCGTTTTCGATCGTAGTGTATCCCCTGTGGTTTTCCGCTGGCGCTACAACCGCCGGAGCAACCTCGCTTGTAACAACTTCACCCGGATCGGTTCCAGTGGAGTTTACCGGCACAACAACCAGCGGATATCTCTATATTAAAAATATCGGTTACTATTCCTACACCGGTTTCACTGTTTCTGCGGGATCGCCTCCGACTGTTACCTTCAGCGGCATTGCGGCATCTTCGCCGACAACCGGCGCTCTGCCGGCTATTGCGGCAAATACAACAAACGTTTATCCCTCGGCCAAAGCATCAGGAATCGCACAATCCCTTTCCAATGGCGGCAGCCTGACCCTTAGCACAACAGGCGGTTACGCATTCTTGCCGCTTCTGAACGGCAATTTCACCCTTAGCCCTGCTCCGACGGGTAACAACAATATTACAAGCAATACGATTTTCCGTTACGCGTCACGTTCGGGAAATACGCTCAATAATGTTACTACTGCCGATCCCACCGTAAACAAGACCTGGACCAGCGCCATTACAGTTCCCGCTTCGGATAATGTAAATGTTCAGCCATTCATCCGTGTGGCCTCTACCGGCACTTTCGGCTCAACCTCCCGCATTTTGACTTACAACGTCCCGATCGGTTATGTTAATGGCGGCGCATTACAAAAGCAGCAGTATTATGATAATATGACCAGCGGCTCCAACTGGGTCACCGCGAGCGGGTCCACTCTTGGGACACAAACGTTTAACTCCGGCGGCGCTATGCAGGTAACCGGCATGGTTGATCCGGCGGGAGGCGGTTTGGCCGGCTGGCTGGCGAGTCTTTTGGGGTGGACATGCGGCAATCAATGGAATGTTATCGAGTGGAACTGGGCCAACACGAACATCAATCTTGCCGAGGCATGGGTGAATGCGCAGGGCTTTACGAATTACGACATTCAGGTAAAAGTCAAAAACCAATCGGCATATTTCTTTACCGGGATGAACTTTAGAGGAAGAGCCAACAACAACGATTCCGATTTTTATACATACGGAGTTTCCTTTATCAAACCCATTCAAACCCGATATTGTGTTATTGCATGTCCAAGCTACGGTCCGACAACCGAAGAGTGTACCTCCATCATTCCTAATTTTTCGGGATCAAATCCTCTTTTCTCAGGAAATCTGGAGACAACAAGTTATCCTTTTATTGGAAATCAATATGAATACGGTCTTCCGGCCATTGTTCTCTGGGAACGGACCCCCAGCGGTAACTTTACATGGCTTGCATACAGGACGCTGACGGCGGCTGACGGGATTGTAACCTATAACAGTTCTACCTATGCTTATCGTCTGGTTGACTGGTCAACGCTGATGGTCCGCGTTTCGGAGGGATACTCTCTGACATTCACTGCCGGGAATACGGGTACGCCCATACACTTTGGCGATGCTATCACTGATTCGACCGGAGTAAATAAGAGCGCCCGGGTTGTCATGACGCCGATACTTACTGCCGGTTCATGGACGTCGGGATCGCCTGCGTCCGGAACTCTTGTTCTGGCAGACATTTATCCTTCCGACGGCTCGAACAATTTCGCCAGCGGGGATGGCCTGTATGTCGGTGGTGTGCAATTAGCCACGGCGGGAACCTATACCGCGACCAAGAAAAATTATATCAGGGTTTATTTTACAGGGACTTCTGCCCAGGGAACGGCCGATACCGATGAAACAGACGAAAATCGGCTGAGTAATCCCCAAGGCGGCGCGAACTGGCCGCCCGATGACCTTACCGGTATTACTACCGCTAATGATTATGTGACGCTGGTGAACTGGACAACTAACAGTGGTGTTACATCCATGAACATGATCGAGCCGAACGGCGCGACCGCAGCAAATGCCATTATTGTGACCACCGATCTGGTCAGCCCCGCATGGACGACTTCCAGTACGGCTGCCAATTTTGTGGGGCCTGACGGCACCAGCGCCGCGGATAATATCGGTCTGGTTACGGGCTATGGCTCGGGGACGTCAACTTACTATGATGATTTTGGCGCCCAAATCTATATAAAATTAGGCACGGGATTCCTGTCACCCATCCAGCAGTAGAAGTATATTTTACCGGCGTGAACATAAGTGATGGCTGCGTATAAAGGTATCAAAGTATCCGTCATTACAAGACGCGGCCGCCTCGCCTCTAAGGCGTCGAGGCAATCTCATGTCTTACGGGATTGCCGCGGCTCCCGGGGGTCGTCCCGCAAAGACAATCGTTCTTTGTCTCTCACTTTCTTGCCCAAGGCATGCTCAGGGGTTCAGAAGCCGGGCAGGCCTCGTTTCGCCAAAGCTTTGGCGCGTTTGGAAAAACGCGCCTTCTGATGAAAATTGACGCTCTGCCGTTGCCGCTTAACAATTGACTTTTTTGTCTATATGATATTTAAAATAAATTATGCCTGATAAAGGTGATTATTTTTAAGGGGGATAATGACGTGAAGGTATTTGTCAAAAAAGGAAAACTTGCCGATACAAAAAGCGAGGCGATTATTCTGACATTGTTTGAAGACAGCAAAAAATTGACCGGAGAGGCGCTTGCGATTGATCAAAAAAGCGGCGGATTAATCAGCGAATTGATCAAAAGCCGCGATTTCGAAGCAAAGCCTTCTCAAATATCCGTGATTTATACCAGGGGAACGATTGCCGCAAAAAGAATAGCCCTGGTAGGCCTGGGAAAACAAAGTGAATTTAATCTGGAAAAACTTCGCGGCGCTTTTGCCGGGGTCTGTCAGCATCTGCGGAAGATGAATATAAAAGAAGCGGCGGTTTCCATTAATTTAAATCTTGTCCCCGGGAAAAAAGATCAAATAGCGCAGGCCGCGGCGGAAGGCTCTCTGCTGGGGCTTTATCAATATACGTCCTATAAGACGGTTGACCGTGAAGATTTAAAAGACATGGAAAAATTAAATATTATTGCCGACGGAAAGGATTTTTCCCTGATTGAATCGGAGATAAAAGAAGCGCGGATAATTGCCGATGCCGTTTATTTCACGCGCGATCTTATTTCGGCTCCCGCCAACGAAATGACTCCGTCCATTATGGCGCAAAAGGCGCGTGAAATCGCCGGCAGAAAAAATGTGTCCTGCAAAGTTCTGGACAGGAAAAAGATGAAAGAAATGGGAATGAATGCCCTGCTGGGCGTCGCTTCGGGAAGCTGTGAGGAGCCGAAGTTTATTATTCTGGAATACGCGGGCGGCAGGAAAAACGCGGCGCCTGTTGTGCTGGTGGGCAAAGGATTGACTTTCGACAGCGGCGGAATTTCCATCAAGCCGGCCGATAAGATGGATGAAATGAAAACGGATATGTCCGGCGGAGCGGCGGTGATGGGAGCCATTATGGCGGCGGCTGATTTGCGGCTTCCGCTGAATATTATCTCGCTTATTCCCGCCACGGAAAACCTGCCGGGCGGCTCCGCCTTGAAACCGGGGGATATTTTGAAATCATATTCCGGAAAAACAATTGAAGTTCTTAACACGGACGCCGAAGGCCGTTTGATTCTGGCCGATGCCCTTGCTTACGCGTCCGAATATAAGCCGGAAGCGGTTATTGATCTGGCTACCCTTACCGGCGCCTGCGTTATCGCTTTGGGCGATGATGTGACCGGCATGATGGGAACGGACGATGAACTTAAAAAAGAGATAAATAAAGCCGCCGAGGATACCGGGGAACTGGTTTGGGAACTGCCTTTGTGGGAAAGCTATTCCGAGTTGATCAAAAGCGATATCGCCGATTATAAAAACAGCGGCGGCAGGGCAGCCGGCACAATTACCGCAGCCGCTTTTTTGAGCAAATTTGCCGGAGACTATCCCTGGGTGCATCTGGATATCGCGGGACCTGCCTGGACAAGCAAGGACAAGGCTTATATTCCCAAAGGGGCATCGGGAATCGGCGTCCGGCTGCTTGTGGAATTCCTGCGCAATCGTGTTAAAAAATAGAATATGCCGCTGCTTCTGGAAATAAAAGATCTGATGACGGTATTTGATACTGTCCGGGGAAGAATTAAAGCCGTTGACGGAGTTTCGTTAAAAATCGATTCCGGCGAGACGATGGGAATTGTCGGCGAATCCGGCTGCGGAAAAACAATGCTTGCCCTTTCGATTATGCGTCTTGTGCCCGCGAACGGCAAAATCGTTCATGGCGAAATATTATTTTCCGGCCGTGATTTATTAAAAATATCAGAGGAAGAAATGCGCTCCCGCCGCGGCAGTGAAATCTCCATGATTTTCCAGGAGCCGATGACTTCGCTCAATCCCGTTTTTCGCGTTGGCGAACAGATTGCCGAGGCCATCCGGCTGCATCAGAATCTTCCGGCAAAGCAGGCCATGGAAAAAAGCGTTGATCTGCTTAATGAGGTGGGAATTGCCGATCCGCAAAAACGGGCGCGGGATTATCCGCACAATCTCAGCGGCGGCATGCGCCAGCGCGTCATGATCGCCATGGCCATGTCCTGTAACCCGAAGCTTCTTCTTGCCGATGAACCCACAACGGCGCTGGATGTCACCATTCAGGCGCAGATTCTGGATTTGATTTCCGGCCTTAAGCAGAAAAATAATATGGCGGTGATTTTAATCACGCATGATTTAGGCGTGGTCGCGCAGGCCGCCCAGAAAGTTGCTGTAATGTACGCGGGCAAAATAGTGGAAAGCTCTGCGGTGGAAACGATATTTGCCAATCCCATGCATCCTTATACTCAGGGGCTTCTGGAATCCATACCGGCCAGGTGCGTGGACTCGCCGGGAAGAGAAGATCATTTGAAAACGATTCCGGGCTCTGTTCCCAGTTTATATGATCTGACGCCGGGCTGCCGTTTTCATGACAGGTGTTCTTACGCCGCGGAAGTATGCGCAATAAAAGAGCCGCCGCTTTTGGAAATCGAAGCGGGGCATTTTGTTTCCTGCTGGAAATACAACCCCGATAAAAATAATCTGATGAGTGAGTAGTTCATGTCCGGTGTGCTTGTTGAAATCAGGGAGTTGAATAAGAAATATACATTAAACAGCGGTTTCTTTAACTCCGCCGGGAGAATCATTCATGCCGTTAACAATGTTGATCTGCAGATTTTCAAAGGCGAGACTCTGGGTCTGGTCGGCGAATCCGGCTGCGGCAAATCCACGCTGGCGCGTCTGATAACCCGATTGGAAAAACCTTCCTCCGGGACTGTGAATTTTAAAGGCGAAAACATTTTTTCTTACGATAAAGAAGCCCTGAAGTCCTATCGCCGTAATGTCCAGATGATTTTTCAGGATCCTTATTCTTCGCTCAATCCCAGAAAATCCGCGTTGAGCATCGTTAAGGAACCTCTGACGATTCATCGCATCGGAGACAGGAAGGAGCGCGGGAAAGCGGCGCTGGAAATCATGGCAAAAGTCGGTTTAAACCGCCAGCAGGCGAATCGTTATTCGCATGAGTTCAGCGGCGGGCAGCGCCAGCGTATCGGAATCGCGCGGGCGCTTGTGTTAAATCCGGAATTAATCATTGCCGATGAGCCGGTTTCGTCCCTCGATGTTTCCATTCAGGCGCAGATTCTGAATTTGCTCAAGGATTTAAAAAATGATTATCATTTAACCTATTTGTTTGTTTCCCATGATCTTAACGTTATCCGGTTTATTTCCGATCGCGTTGCCGTAATGTATCTGGGTAAAATGGTCGAGCTTGCGTCAAACCGGGATATCTATAACCGTCCGCTCCATCCCTATACCCGCATGCTGCTTTCGGCCGTGCCGTCCTGCGATCCTGGCAAAAAAGAAAGAATAATGAAAATAAAAGGAGAGGCCGGAT
>JBEKJX010000022.1:0-19168 GCA_050011015.1 Smithella sp. | reverse complement strand
ATGGGAAATGAAGGAAAAAAACTCTCCGATCTAGTTTTACAAAAGGCCCGACAATATGGCATCCGGTTCGTAGGGCCCAACGGAGTAACTGTTGCCAACACAGCCAACGGACTATGTCTCCCCTTCGTCCCGTCATTCAGCCCTCCCAAGGGAGGTCTGTCGATCATTACTCAGAGCGGCGGCGTAGGCCTTATGCTCTGGAACCTCATGGCTGATGAAAATGTCGGCATGGCCAAATTCGCCAGCATAGGAAACAAGCTGGACCTGGACGAGGTGGACTTTCTGGAGTATTTCGGCCGCGATCCGGAGACTAAGGTTATCGGCTTGTACCTGGAGAGCATTCCGCGGGGAGACCGCCTTATTGAGGCTGTATCGCGGATTGACAAGCCCGTGATTATCCTGAAATCCAATACGACCGACGCCGGCAAGAAGGCGGCCATGAGTCACACGGCGGCGATTTCCAATAACGAGGCGATTATTGACGCGGCCTTTGAACGGGTGGGCGTCACCCGCATTCGCAATTTCAATGATTTCATTTCCATGGCCAAGGTTTTTGATCTGCCCCCCATGCGGGGGAAACGAATCATGATTATGTCTCCCGCCGGTGGATTCACGGTCATGATGGCGGACCTCTGTGAGGAGGCGGGCTTTGAGTTTGCTGATCCCGGCGCCGCTTTTTATGATGAACTGAAGAATTCCTCCAACGCCGGCGTTATTAATTTTTCCAACCCTCTCGACATGGGGGACATCTATGACGCCAAGGCCTATCCCAACATTTTCTACTCCGTCATGCACAACAACAATGTCGACGGCGCTGTTTTTGTCACTCAATGGCCGGAAATGCCGCGGGGCGAGGACGTCTTTTATAAAATGTTCCATACGGACCTCTCCAAAGAAGTTACAGGAACGATTCTTTCGTCGGGAAAGCCACTGGGAATATGCATCTTCGGTCTTTCTTCGACAATTTCCCGGATCAAGCAGAACCTCGATATACCCATCTTCAATAACGCGAGCGAAATGATCCGCGCCTTTAGAAAACAGTACGACTATTATGCCCTGAAAGCGGAAGGGTCACCCGTTTACACTTTGCCCGATGGCATTGAAATCGAAGCCGCGAAGACATGGGTCAATGACAATACAGGCGTAAAAGGAGAGGAAGCTCTGGATCTGCTCCATCACTTCGGCATCTCCGTTGCCGAATCCGCTGTAGCCAAAGACAGTGACGAAGCCGCCACTGTAGCCGACCGTATCGGTTATCCCGTGGTTATGAAAATTGTCTCGCCCGACGCCATCCACAAATCCGAGGCCGGCGGCGTCATCACGGGCATTCAGAATGCTAAAGGTGTTCGCAGCGCCTTTGAAAACATTCGGGGAAACCTTTATCGCTACAAAGCCGATGCCAGATTTCAAGGGGTGCGCGTCATGAAACAGGCCCGTGATGGATATGACATGTTCATCGGTGGGCAGTTCGACGCATCATTCGGCCCCGTTGTCTTTTTCGGTTACGGCGGCATCTACATTGAGGTCTTCGATGACACAGCCAATGTCCTGTGTCCGGCAACTTACCGGGAGATTGAAAACAAGGTCCTAAAACTTAAATCCTGCAAGATCCTGCAGGGGGCGAGGGGAAAGGGCAAGGGTGACATATCCGGCTATGTGGCCATGATCGAACGGGTGACTCATCTTCTGCATCAATTTCCCCATATCAGGGAACTGGACATCAACCCAGTACGTGTGCTTGCCGACGGCTCCGGTGTTGTGGCGCTGGACGCAAGATTGAGAATCGAAGCCTGATGTTTACAATTACGTTTTTCTCCTAACTACTTATACCCTGTTTATTTAATTTTCGTCTTTAAAAGGAAATGCCGTTCCCTGCAAATCAGGGAACGGCATTTTTTTAAAGGGACGTCAATGTAGCAAAATTATTGAATTTTTTTACATTTCCGGGTTAGCCCAGTTTCTTTCTGTTGTCTACGAGATCATTCACTACGGCCGGATCAGCCAAAGTTGACGTGTCACCGAAGTCGCCAAATGTCTTAGCGGCGACGTTTCTCAACACACGCCGCATAATCTTACCGGATCTCGTTTTGGGCAGACCGTCCGCCCATTGAATCTGGTCGGGTGACGCGATCGGACCCACGACCTTGCGGACATGCGCGACCAGAGCCTTTTTAAGATCATCCGTCTTGGCTACGTTATGCTGCAAGGTGACATAGGCGAAAATGCCCTGACCTTTAATCTCATGCGGGAAACCGACAACCGCAGCTTCCGCAACATCGGGATGAGACGTGAGAGCCGCCTCAACTTCCGCAGTGCCCAATCTGTGTCCGGACACATTGATAACATCGTCCACGCGGCCTGTGATCTTGTAATCGCCATCCACGTCGCGTTCGGCGCCATCGCCGGAGAAGTAATAACCGGGGAACTGGGAGAAGTAATTCTCTTCAAACCGGCCTTCTTTGTCATCCCACAAACCGCGGGTAATGCCGGGCCATCCTTTCTTAATGCAGAGGGCGCCCTTTCCGGGTCCTTTTATTTCTTTCCCTTCTTCATCCATCAAGGCAGGAACTACGCCAAAGAATGGAACCATGGCTTTGGCGGGCTTAATATCGATCGCGCCGGGCAGAGGCAGGATCATATGTCCGCCATTTTCTGTCTGCCACCAGGTGTCAGCGATTGTGCAGCGGCCGCCGCCGATTTTATTGTAATACCACCACCAGGCTTCGGGGTTGAGCGGTTCGCCGACCGAACCCAGAACGCGCAGCGAGGAAAGATCATGCATATCGACCCATTTGTCGCCTTCTTTGGCGATCGAACGGATAGCGGTGGGCGCGGTATAGAAGTTATTGACACTGTATTTTTCAACGACAGCCCAGAACCGTCCGAAGTCCGGATAGTTGGGAACGCCTTCAAAAAGGATGCTGGTAAAACCGTTGCAAAGCGGTCCGTAGACAACGTAGCTATGACCGGTAACCCAGCCTATATCGGCCGTGCACCAGTAAGTATCTTCATCGCGAACATCAAAGGCATATTGCTGGGTCATGGACGCATACAGAAGATAACCAGCCGTGGTATGCACAACGCCCTTGGGTTGTCCGGTAGAGCCGGAGGTGTAAAGAATGAACAGAGGATCTTCCGCGTCCATTTCTTCCGGTTTGCAAAAGGGCGCCGCCTCGGCCATTAATTTTTCATACCAGACGTCGCGGCCTTCTTTCATGACAACTTCAGTTCCAGTGCGTTTCACAACAATCATGGTTTTCACACCAGGACACTGATCCACTGCCTTGTCGCATGTGGCTTTTTGGGGGACTGCCTTGGAGCCGCGGTAAGTGCCGTCGCAGGTAATAACAACTTTAGCACCGCAGTTATTAATACGGTCTCTTAAAGCTTCCGCCGAAAATCCGCCAAAAACGATAGCATGGATGGCGCCGATGCGGGCACATGCCAGCATGACAATAGACAGTTCCGCGATCATGGGCAGAAAAATGGAAACTCTGTCGCCCTTTTTAACGCCCAGGCTTTTCAAAACGTTGGCGAACTTGTTTACTTCGCGATACATATCCTGATAGGTATAAACCTTCCAGTCATTGGGATCGTTGCCTTCAAAAATGATCGCGGCCTTGTTTTTCTTGGTTTCCAGATGACGATCCAGACAGTTGTAACTAACATTGAGCTTGCCGCCTTCAAACCATTTGGAGTGAACTTTCCCCTGATCAAATGACCAGTCCGACACTTTCTTTTTGTCAAACGGTTTAAACCAACTCAGTCTTGTAGACGCCATTTTCGCCCAGAAAGCATCCGGATCATCGATAGACTCTTTGTAGAGCTTATCATACTCCTTCCTGCTCTTGACGTAAGATTTCTCTCTTACTCTTTCAGGCACAGGAAAGACCTTGTCGTAAAAATCTGTTTCATTAATTTCAGCCATAATATTCTCCTTAAAATTATTTTTTATGCCTTCTATTTCCGCCAAATTCCGCCAAAAAGGCACGATGTTTGTTCTTGTTAATAAGCCATTTTAGCCATGCGTCTCTTTGCCCGCTCTTTTTAGAGATATATGACCTTGCCAAATCTTTTCAGGAGGGGTACGCTCCAACGATGGGCTTCGTTCCTGTTCGTCAGACTCGAATACTCTGAGTAACCTGCCGCAACGTAGGAGCGTATTACATATGGCGGATGCAATACATGTACCCCTTGAAAAGCGATTATTTTATACTACAAGAAGATAGATGATAATATCAGCGTCAGTCCGAATTAGCCGTGAGAAATAAGCTTACACAATGTAGGACTTTGTCCGACAAGAATTAAACTGTTTTTATGATAAATATTATACGGCAGCGTAACAATTGATAATCTCGATTAGATAAAATAAAACTTCTGCAGAATTAATCATGATAACCTTATAAATGTGTCATTGCGGATTCACGGCAGTGAAGGTGACAATCTAAATACATATTGTCATAGCCTCACATGCGGGAATCCAGAAGCCTATGAATGTTAAAGAATGGCGTAGTTCATTTAAATTGACAGTTATAAAGACGCATTAACACACAATAATATTTTAGTGTTGCGTGATAAAGCATCGACATAGCGAATGCCCTCCGACTAAGTCGGGATCGTTGGACTAACAACGTTTAATGCACTTTGTTTTTGAAATTTTAGATGTACAAATATACAACTTATTAAATACAATTTAAAGGCAAATAGTGAATGGTATAGACAAAGAATATCTTGTAAAAAATGCTCTGTTAGAAGAGTGGATATTATCAACCGGAATCCTGATAATTATACTAGTTCCAAAGATATAGCCGAAAATATGAGCAGAATAAACAGATCACAGAAAGAAACAAAGAACGTGCCGTAAAAATATAATTATGTTAAAAGAAAAAACATTTTTCAAGCAGGAGGATTTATGCAAACAAAAATCAGAGCAATCGGTTACGTCGCAGTTTTTTTATTGTTGCCGGTGTAACTGTTAATAATTATTGCCCAGCGGCTGAAGTTCAGAAGGCGGCGGACAAAATAATTGATGATATCCGCGCTAATGACAAAGAAGCGCCCGCCTAAAAGACAGGCCATTTGGATTTAATGTTTGGCGTCAAAACGGCATAGGCTGATGTGAACATTGATGTGTCAACCCCTGTTATCCGCGACATCAAAGAATCTATAAAGAAAAGGTTCACGAATTTAAAAATATACTTTGATAAAGGTACGCTAGGCAAGAGCAATAATGGGCTTATCGAGGTCATAGATACAGCGGCATTGAGTGTTCTGGAAAGAAGCGTTGCCAACAACCTGATTGATGAGGAAAACAAAAACCGCGCGACGCTCTATCGTGAAATCGGAAACGCGAATAAACTTGGACCGGAAGCGATGTTCCTGATAAAGAAAATATTTGCCAACAGTTGGAGAGAAAAAGCTCAGTCCGGCTGGTGAATGCAGGACGATAACGGCAGTTGGGCAAAAAAGAAATAATTGCAAATGCGCGCATGGATTGTTCCCAAAAAACCTATTACAAAAAAGGAGTTGTCAAAACCAATTTTGTCCATTTTCCATTAAATACAAGAATTCGTCTTATCATCAGGACAGTTCTGAGGCGGATTCCATTTTTAAAACCATTTTGAGGAGGTCTCTATGAAGAAGCCAAAAAGCCAAGTGATTTTCGACGAAAGCGATTTCCCTATCAGTATTGTAAGAAGATATATTTTTATGGGCACCGGCGTGGACATCAATGAAGCTTCAGTTAAACCCATCATAGGAATCGCCAATTCCTTTACCGAAATTAACCCCGGCCACATGCACTTAAACACAATCGCCCAGCGCGTCAAGGAAGGGATTCATGCCGCGGGCGGATTGCCGTTCGAGTTCAATGTGCCCGCACCGTGCGATGGCATGACCGAGGGACATGAAGGAATGCGCTTTGTTCTGGCCCAACGCGATCTCATCGCCGATGTCATCGAAACCCATGTCCGCAGTATGCGCTACGATGCTCTGGTCTTTATCGCGAGTTGCGACAAGATCATACCGGGCATGATCATGGCGGCAGCCAGACTGAACATGCCGGTAATTTTTGTCACGGGCGGCCCCAATTCATGGGATATCCGCTTCAAGCCCAGTAAAAACGAAGCGGCAGACCATAAATATTATACCGACCCGCTCGACAAGCTGGCCACATGCACAGCAGCCACATGTGGATCGTGCGAGGTCATGGGCACAGCCAACACCATGCAATGTCTTGCCGAGGCTATGGGATTGGCGCTGCCCGGGTCGGCCAACATTCCGGCTTTTCATTCCGGCAGGCTTGCAATGGCGCGTGCGGCAGGCAGGCGGATCGTAGAACTGGTTGATGAAGATTTGACTGCCGCGAAAATTATCACGCCGCAGGCGCTGGAAAACGCCCTTATGGTAAACTTGGCGATCGGTGGTTCAACCAACGCCACCTTGCATCTGCCGGCAATCGCCCATGAATTGGACCTGGAATTGCCCCTTGAGCGCTTCAACGAAATGGGCCTCAAAATTCCAACCCTGTGCGGAATATCTCCCAATGGCCCGTACGGATTGATTGATCTTTATATGGCGGGCGGCGTTCCTGCGGTTATGAAACGTCTGGCCGGCGACCTGCACAAGGATGCCTTGAATGTAGCAGGCATCACTGTGGAACAGATAATCGCCGAAGCGGTTATCATCAATGAAACCGTCATCCCGGATAAGGCCCATGCCTTTCAGGCCGAAGGCGGCACGGTCATTCTCTTTGGCAACCTGGCCCCTGAAGGTTCAGTGGTCAAAGCCTCGGCCGTTACTTCTGAAATGCGGGTTTTTAAAGGTCCGGCGCAGGTATTCGATGGAGAGAAGGCAGCTCTGGCAGCCATTCGCGGGGGAACCATCCGTGAAGGGTCGGTTATCGTTATCCGCTATGAAGGCCCCCGAGGCGGCCCGGGCATGCCCGAAACGCTGGCAGTGACCATGGGGTTGGAGTTGTACGGCATTAAGAATGTGGCGCTCATCACCGACGGCCGTTTTTCAGGCGCTACGGCGGGGCCGTGCATCGGCCATGTTTCGCCGGAGGCTTATGTGGGCGGTCCGATGGCGGCGCTCATCGACGGCGACGAAATTATGATCGATATCCCGGCGCGTTCCCTTAACGTAGCCATGAGCGATAATGACATGCACAAGAGGCTGCGCAACTGGAAAGCACCCGTTCGCGATATCCCGGCCGGATACATGCGGCGGTATGTGAAAATGGTCGGTTCAGCAGCCAAGGGCGCGATCTTGAGTTAGGTACAGATCTCCGTTAACCACAGGAAATGAAGAATGTAAAACAAAGAACCAGACACACAAAATATTGATACCAAGTCGCATTCAAAGGATAACGCGGCGGCAATGAGAAGGATCCGCAGGCATATGTTTTATTACGTTGAGGAATCCGACGACACAGCCAACAATGTTATCCGAAGAAAGCGAATTGGTATCTAAATTATTGACCGATGAGAATTTTTTTAAACCAGGGGTAAAAGAGTGTCATGCTGGCATCTCTCACCCATGCCCTATATTGATCATCCAAAGGATTCATGTTCAGTATCTGTGCCTGACATGATCTGGATCCTATCAGGGCTATCATCAGGCTATAAAAACAGTAAATGAACATTTCAATTTCGCGATTCGCTCCCCGCAACGCAAGCTTTTCTTCCATGATGCGCCTCATGGATGCCATGCTCATAAGAATAAAACGGTATCCCGGTATTTCCTCGATATTATTGCCAATGTTCACCGCATTTAGAGCGGCTATGCGTAAGGCATCGGGCTTTGCCATGGTGTAATCAAGCATACGATCAATGAAAAGCGCAAATCCATCGTGCAATGACATACTCTCAAGGCCGTCATACCAGGATTCCTGCACGGGAAGGGTTTCGTTGTAAATAGCTTCAGCCATCTCATAGAAAAGTTTTTCCTTGGAATCGAAATAATAATGGATCATGGGATGCTCAACGCCGGCCTGTTTGGCAATCATTCGGGTACTGGCCACTTTAAAAGGATATACCGTGAAAACTTCTTTGGCCGCCTCCAAAATTCTTTCTCTGACGTTTCCGTCATGAGCTGATGGACGTCCCTTAGCTTTCTTCTTTGAGTTGCCCGACCGGGAGCCTCCACTTGATGATTTCATCCTTTTTCTATCCTGACTATGTAATTATCTTATTAAAAGTTTAACCGATCGGTAAACACAATATTCAATGTTTTTCGGTTTGTCTTTGGTTATTTTGCGCATATTTAATAAAACAAATTATAATTACATAAGTTATTGTTTATACAACTATATGTTAATTATATCATAATATTTTGCACAAGAATAGAACTATTTTTAAAAAAAATGTTGACAGACTTTATCTTTTTTAGTATTTACCATATGGTAAATAAAAATCGCACTAATACCATTTCTAAATAAAGATGATATTGAGGCGGCCGGGAGAAGGCGACGAGGCGTAATATACATACGTTGAGGAAGCCGACAACCCCGGTCTTCGCCGGGGCAGGCTATGCCAACAAAGATAGCGCTTTGATTTAGAATTGGTACAATATCCTTAAATCAATTGGAGGTAAATGTAATATGGCAAAATTTAATGTTCCCAGTGGCGTGAGTGTGGATGATTTTTTCACCAAGCATGTACCGTCCCAGTTCAAAGAGATTACCGATGGCGCGAATCTTTCATCTTTGGCCGGCAAAGAAATCAATCTTCAGTTTAATATAAACGATCTGAAATACTGCCTGAATATTAAGGACGGATCTAATCTGGATGTTGTTAAGGGCGGAGTTCCCAAACCATTGCTGACGCTCGCATTATCCGAACAAATTTTTCTTGATTCCGTTACCGGAAAGATTGAAGGAATGATTGACCGCTTCACTGATCCTGTCGAAATTGCTGATCCCAGAAGGCTCAAGGCCCTGATGGACACCAAAGGGACCCTAAAGCTGAATTTGAAGCAGGGTGATAATAGTATCCCTGTAACTATGATCTTCAACGGTGAGGAAAAACCAAATGTCGAAATCAGCGTTGAACTCAAGGACTGGATAGCGATACAAAACAAGGAAACCACCGGACAGAATCTTTTCATGAATGGCAAGCTGAAGTTCACGGGCGATATGATGCTTCTCATGAAACTACAAACTCTTTTATAAACATAGACAAAAAATAATTATTGAAGCTCTTCATGGCAAGAAAGGGAGAATCTTCGATTTTCAGGAACTATATTTTTCAGTAATCGCTGGCATCCTCCGCGGCAGACTTCGGGGAATAAGAGAGATGCTGAATTCAAGGAGCATATTATGGAAGATAGAGAATTCGGTTTTAGTGTATCTGAAGAACAAAGCAGCATGAAGGACACCGTGGCACGACTGATAAAGAGCATGGTTACGGGCAATCCTGCTCATGATATGGATAATAACAAAGCCATTCCCCGGGAAATTATTGATAAGATTTGGGAATTGGGAACAACGGTATCCATGGTGCCTGAGGAATACGGCGGATACGGTATGGAATATTCCATGATCATGAACACGATTGTTCTGGAAGAACTTGCTTTTGGCGATATGGCGCTCGCGATTGCGGCCGCCCTTCCCTCTATGTTTATTTTCACAATTTTGGAAATGGGTACTGAGGAGCAGAAAAAGAAATACCTGCCGCTGTACTGCGACGCCGCCTACAAAACATGTACGGTAGCGATGAACGAACCGCGGTTCCGGTTTGACGCGGTATCTTTGGAAACAAAAGCGGAAAAACAAGGAAGGAAGTACGTGCTTAACGGGAAGAAATGTTTTGTGCCGATGGCAAAGGATTCAGGTCACTTGCTGGTAGCGGCCAAAACCAATGGAAAAACAGAACTATTTATTGTTGATGGGAAAAATCCGGGACTCAAAATTGACGAACGGGAGAAAAACCTTGGGTTATACGCGTTGGAGAGCTACCCTGTAACGCTGGAGAACTGCGAAGTATCCGCTGATGATCGTGTTGGAGGAGACAACGGGTGCAATTACAATAGATTCCTGCAAAAAACACGTATAGCCATGTCCGCCCTCGGCACCGGAGTTTCACGCGCTTCCTTCGAGTACGCGCGGGATTACGCTAAAGAGCGGGTGCAGTTTGGCGAACCGATAGCATACCGGCAGTCGATAGCGTTCATGATCGCTGAAATGGCTTATGAAGTTGATGCCATGAGGCTTATGACATGGAAGGCCGCATCCGCGCTGGAAGCAGGCCGAGATGCGGGGCGCGAATCATATCTGGCAAAACTGTATGCCGGAGAAATGACCATGAAGATAACCGATTACGGTGTGCAGATTTTGGGTGGACACGGATATATCCGCGAAAATCCGGTGGAGCGGTATTATCGCAATGGCAGAGGCATTGCCATTCTTGAAGGCATGGCAATGGTATAGGAGGGAAGACGATGATTAATCTTGAAATGACGCAGAAGATGATTGATGTAAAAAATGGCATGAATAATATGGCCACGAGTATGCTTCGGCCTATATCCCGGCATTATGATGATAACGAACATCTGTACCCAACAGAACTGGATGTGTTTCGTTCGATAAAAATAATGAGCCGGCCCAAAAAGAAAAAAGAGGGTGAAGAAACGAAGCCGGAAAAGCCGGAATCCAAGAAACTGGGAACGAACCTGTCAACGGTTATTGTCATTGAGGAAATGTGCTGGGGAGACTTGGGGCTGTTGTTATCCTTGCCGAACGCGGGCCTGGGAAACGCCGCCATAGCGGCAGTGGCCACCGATGAACAAATGGAAAGGTTTGGCGACAAATGGGCTTCCATGGCAATTACAGAACCCGGATCGGGTTCCGATTCCGGATCCATCACCGCTAAAGCAACTTTGGATGGCAACGAATGGGTACTCAATGGAGAAAAAATATTTGTAACCTGCGCAGAGCGTGCTGAAGTGGCGGTTATATGGGCTACTGTGGACAAGAGGGCCGGCAAAGCCGGAATAAAATCGTTTCTGGTGGAGAAGGGGCGCCCCGGATTCAAGCTGGAAAAACTTGAGCACAAACTTGGAGTGCGCGCCTCGGACACGGGAACATATGTTCTCGATGACTGCCGTATCCCGAAGGAAAATATTCTGGGAAGCGCTGAAGTCAAGCAATCAACCGAAGGATTTAAAGGCGCCATGAAGACGTTTGATAACACCAGGCCATTGGTAGCCTCAATGGCGTTGGGGGTAACCAGGGCGGCTATCGATTTCACGCGCGAAAAAATTGAGGAAAGCGGCATCAAACTTGATTACGAAAAAAATCCCAATAATGTTAGCGGACTGGAAAAAGAATTTTACATGATGGAGGCAAATCTGGAGGCGATGCGTCTTCTGACCTGGCGAGCCGCGTGGATGATGGACAACAAAGAATTCAATAATCTGGAAGCGTCCATGTCCAAGGCAAAAGCCGGACGTTGCGGAACATTGATCGTGCAGAAATGCTGCGAGCTTCTTGGACCGCTTGGTTTTTCGTGTGAAAATCTCGCCGAAAAATGGATGCGGGACATCAAGATCACAGATATTTTCGAGGGAACAGGGCAAATCCAGCATCTGATAGTGGCCAGAAATGTTCTGGGATATTCAAGCAAACAATTGAAATAGGAACCGATAAATTATTTTCTCTCCTGTAGTACATTTTGTCCGTGCGCAGCAATGCGCGCGGACAAAATTATTTATTAAGCTCCGAAATAAGCCCTTTATTATCATCCAACAAATAAGTGCAACAGACAGCGCGCGTCTATCAACACTTAAAATTTATATAAAATATATTTTGGCAAGAGAATTTAAAAATTATAATTTTGTAATTAAATCGTGCCATTCTGAAATAAATATGATATTATTGAAAGTATATGGGGGATAAATGGCTGACAAATCAAAATTAGGGATGGAATTCCCTGCCTATACTTTTACAGTTGAGAAAGATAAAATTGTTGAGTTTGCCATTGCCGTTTCTCAAAAAGAGAATAAGGAAGAAATCAATCCGATATATTATGATGAGGAAGCCGCTAAAAAAGCGGGATATCAAGGTATACCAATTCCTCCAACCTTTCCAACAATTACCTTTTTCTGGACTGGAGGCGGATTGATGCGCACAATTCAAACTCTGGGTATCAATCTTGGCAAGCTATTAGACAGAGAAGAAGAATATGAATATTTTGGCAGCATTTATGCCGGCGATGTCATTACCCGTAAAATGAAAGTTATAGATATGTATACGAAGGGTAAAGGGAAAAGGGCTATTGATGTTACCGTGCTGGAAACAGATCTGATAAATCAGCGGGGCGAGCTGGTAATGAAATACCGCTCAACTTTGATGGAAATATAGGAAGATATGAACTTAAATTATAACGATATCGAAATTGGAAATGAAATGCCCAGTTATACTTCCATACCCATTACCAGGACACATCTGGTCCGTTATGCAGGGGCTTCCGGTGATTTTAATCCGCTTCATCATGATCAGACTTTTGTTAAAATAATCGGCATGAAAAATGTTATTGCCCATGGCATGTTAATTATGGGTATAGTTGGTGAAGCCATAACTTCCTGGATTGAAAATAAGTATTTAAGAAAATTCAATGCCCGCTTTTTGAGTATGACAGAACCGGTTGACTGGGACGACGTCAAAAACACAAAAGATAGAGCTACAATAATAGTTAGCGGTAAGATAGTCAAAAAGTTTGAAGAAAACGGCGAAAAAAGATTTCAATGCGAGATAATCGCTCAAGATGCTTTAGGCAGCAGGAAACTCTCGGGGTTTTTTATTGCGGCCCTGCCTTAATAATCTTCTTTCTCTTATGAAATTATTTTCTTATCATAAAAAACCACAGCCGTTATGAGATACAGGTAATTTTATGGAAAAACGTATTTTAGTTATCGACGATGATGCAGTTGCCTGTGAATTTTTGCAGGAAGCTCTACGGCTTGACGGCTACGATGTTACAACTTTTACATCCGCTCAGGAAGCTCTGGAGCAGGATCTTTCTTCATATGATTTACTCATGTCTGATATTCGCATGCCTAAAATGGATGGCTTACAGTTCTTAGGCCAAGTGCAAAGAAAGTGGCCGGATTTACCGGTTATCCTCATGACCGCTTACGGTTCTCTGGAAACAACAATGGAAGCTATAAGTCTGGGCGCCTGGGATTATATCAGCAAACCATTTTCTCCCGAAGATTGCCGTACTATTGTAAAGAAAGTGCTTGATGTGCGAGAACTTCGGGAAAAGCGCATGAAACTGCAAACGCAAATAACCGAAGAACCGAAATTGATTGGTTCATCGGCAATGATGGTTGAATTCTACAAACAAATTGCGCGTATTGCCGATGCTTCAGCCAGTGTTTTAATAGAAGGTGAAAGCGGAACAGGAAAAGAATTGACCGCCCGTTCATTACACAGTATGTCTTCACGCCGGGACAAACCTTTTGTCGTAGTCCATTGCGGAGCTATTCCCGATAATTTATTGGAATCGGAACTATTCGGATATGAAAAAGGATCCTTTACAGGGGCTTCTCATCAGTATACCGGATTACTGGAATCAGCGGAAGGCGGAACAGTTCTTCTCGATGAAATTACGGAAATGTCAACAGCTCTGCAGGGCAAGTTTTTACGGTTTATGCAAAACGGCGAAGTGAGAAGAATCGGCAGCCATGAAGTTCACCATGTGGGTGTGCGCGTGCTGGCGGCAGCCAACAAAAATATTGATGAAGAAGTAAGTTCCGGCCGCTTTCGCCTGGATTTGTTATACAGATTTATCGTCCGTTTGCGTGTTCCGCCATTGAGAGAGCACAAAGACGATATCCCCTTGCTTATTGAATCATTGCTGAAGAAATTCGGCTATTCTAATGTACGCATTTCATTAAAAGCAATGGAATTGCTTATGGCATATAGCTGGCCGGGAAATGTCCGGGAAATGGAAAACGTTCTGCAACAAACTTTGCTGCTTTCACCTTTCGAGGTAATCCTTCCGGAAAATTTGCCGGAAAATTTCCAGCAACAAAAGGGGAAAAAAGAGGAAGCCACCCTGTTAAATCTATCACCGTTGGAGACAGCAGAACGGGATAAGATTTTACAAATGCTGAAAGAAACTTCTTGGAATCAATCTAAAACCGCGCAGCTTTTGTGTATTGACCGGAAAACATTGCGTCTAAAGATCCGCCGTTACGGGCTTTTGGATGAAAAATTATCAGCGGATAACTCATCATCTTCTTCAATAAAATAAAATCATCATCAAAGCTTGAACTTTACCGGCAAGATATTAACAACGCCTATCTCAGTTCTGCCTTGGAGCATGTTTTTGCTGGTCATACTCCTGATTATGCGATAATGGCAAGTAAAGAATTATGGATGTTCCCTGTTGGGGAGAACTTTTTATTTCCATTGTGCCGCCATGGACTTTGATAATGTCGCGGACAATTGCCAATCCCAGTCCGCGCAAGCCTTCATCCCGTCTCGTGCTGAAAAACGGTTCGCACACTTTTTCAACGATATCCGGCGTCATTCCCGCGCCTGTATCACTGATAGTTATCGACTCAAAATTTTTGGGAGAAAGATTTTGAGCGGATATGTTTATTTCTCCTCCTCGCGGCATTGCCTCCAGAGCGTTTTGAATTATATTCATAAGCGCGGTTTGTATACGGTAACGATCTACGTATAATGGCTTGACATCTTCATCGATATTTACTCTCATTTCGACTTTGTTTCTTTGCATGAACGGTTCTACAAGAGGCAGTGTCTCGCTTAAAATT
This sequence comes from Smithella sp., assembly GCA_050011015.1. Lineage (GTDB taxonomy): Bacteria > Desulfobacterota > Syntrophia > Syntrophales > Smithellaceae > Smithella. The sequence continues at coordinate 4,384 of JBEKJX010000022.1, read as the reverse complement.
TGCTGAATAGTCAACATTTCAAAATGGGGTTCCGGAAGGCGCGTGGCTTTGCGAACATTTTGAATGACGTTATCCAATCGTTGAGTTTGCTGAACAATCAATTTTAGTTTATGGGCTACATCCGGCGGCCATCCTCCTCTTTCCAAAAGAAGGTTAGCCAAACCGCCAATGGAATGAAGCGGCGTGCCTAAATCATGAGCGAGATTCGCCGTCAATTGCCCTAAAGCAGTTAATTGTTTTAAATCAGCAACTTGTTTTTGCAACTCAACTACATTGAGTGTCTCTTCGCGGACACGGTCTTCCAAATGTCTGTTAAGCTCCAGGTTTCTATTCATTACATCCTGAATTTCATCAGCCATAATGTTGAAGTGCTGAGATATCTGTCCCCATTCGTCCAGGTGAACTATGGGAATCCGGTTTACATATTGTCCTTTTTGAAATTCATCAATTGTCTGAATGATCAACTTCAGTGGTCTGTCAATTATCCAGCGATAACTTAATCCTAATACCATAAAAATAAACATTAATAATCCGATAGTGCTGAAAATCAGCAATTGTTGGGCTCTACTTACAATTTCGGCATTCGTGCGTGAAAAACCGATAATACCCACAACGATATGCGAATTTTTTGTCTCTCCTGCAGCAGGATAAAGCAGACCCAGTGCCGGACCACTTTCTGTCTCTATTTTAAGATAACGCGGTTTATTTTTATCCCTGGTGGAAGCAACAATATTATCCGGCCATTCATATTGGACCCGGCTGGCTCCAGCAACATAATCAACATCATTATGGCTGGTATCAAAGATATCAATTCTTGCTAAACGCACATCGGATTGAATGGAGTCCTTAAGAGCTGAATCCAGGGCAAGAAGTCCCCGTTTTGTCGGGAAAAATTGATAAAAGGTGCTGATCGTATCGGCCACGCCTTCAAGTCTTTTTGCTTGTTGATCGACCAATATCCTGTCCAGAGCCGTCAGCTGAATAAATCCCCAAATAGCCATGGTTAAAGCAAGACCAACAACGGTCAGCGCAATCAACCTTACACGTACGGTCAGCTTATCATTGTAAGCGACTACCTTATTGAAGATGTTCTTATTCATTTTTTTAATATATCAAAAATAAAAACATTTAACTAGCAATACCATTTCTAAATTAAAGATGGTATTGCGGCGGCTAGGCGAAGGCGACAAGGCGTATTAATAATACGTTGAGGAAGCCGACAACGACCCAAGCATGCGCCGGGCTTCGCTGCCAACAAAAGTAGCGCTTAAATCGGAAGCGCATTCCAATTAGGAGAGCGCATAATAAATAGAACCTTATATTACCGAGAATTTTCACCAGTATGGCGAAAATTTCTATTTATGAATGATATAGTAAACAAAAAGAAGGGACAGGTTATACCTGTCCCTTCTTTAAAATCTAATAAAGTTTTACAACCTTATTTTGCTGCGGGAGCGGCTTCTTCAGCTTTCTTCTCTTCAGCTTTCTTTGCTTTCTTTGCTTTCTTTACTTTCTTTACTTTCTTTGCTTTTGCTACATCAGCTTTTTCTACCGCGGGAGCAGCAGCGGGAGCGGCAACAGGCTCAGCCGCCATAACGGTGGTGCAAAATGCGAAAACCAATGCAATAACAAACAATCCTAAACGCTTCATCTTAAAATCCTCCTTTTAAATCACTTTTTTATTTTAATACTACCCCTTAAATTTAAGGGACTCCAACTATACTACAACTATTTTTTATCTGAAGCCGACTTTACTTCAGACGATTTAACTTCTTTTTTCTTTAAAGTGACCTTGGCCACTCTCGACGCTATTAGCTTGCCATCCTTTTCCGTGTAGTCTATTTTCACGAAATCATTTACAATGATATTTGCAGATGGTTTATCTAAAGCAAACTCCATGTTTTCTATAGCGCCTTTTACGGTACGTTCAATCTTAATGGACTCACTGGAAATATCGACAACTTTTCCCCTGGCATGCATTCTGGTGGCCTTTAGAACATTTGTTTTAACCAGATCGGCCTTAACAGGAGAAGCGGATTCATCAGCGGCAAAAGCTAAAGTTGACAAAAGAAAAATCGTGCCAACCAGATACCATATAGCTTTCTTCATGATTAACTACCTCCGCATTATTTACGATGTGCACTAAAGCAATTTATGTGCCAACAAAGAGAAACTAATTAATAATTTCTATGTGATTGAAATAAATGATTAATTTATTTTACTGAAAATAACTACAATTTTTTTATTCAATAAATGGGGAGTGATTACCCTGTAGTGGGGAATAATTCATCAGACATATTGGAGATTCTTAAGCAAAAATATCATATTCATACCATTTAGCTTTCAAAGAATAACGAGGCGGCAAAAAAGGAGACTCATTAACGTATTAATAATACGTTAATGAAGCCGACGATGATATCAATAACTTTAGTCGAAGAAAGCTAAATGGTATCAGCGGCCAAATTCATTGATTGACCGACAATATCCTTTCATGCTACGCCCATCGGCAACAGGAGATGCAAATATATGAATACAGAAGAAAAAACAGATATTATTGTTGTCGGCGGCGGAGCCGCCGGCCTTATGGCTGCGGGCCGTGCAGGAGAAATGGGCGCCGGAGTTTTGCTTCTGGAAAAAACGGATAGTTGCGGCAAAAAAATTCTGATCAGCGGCAAGACACGCTGCAACTTAACCAATTCAGCTGAATTGAATGATTTTATTTCCATGTATGGGCATAACGGCCGTTTTCTTTTCAGCGCTTTTCATAATTTTTTCCGTACGGAATTGCTTGATTTTTTGAATAATCACGGATTAATGACCAAGTTGGAACGCGGCGGCAGAATATTTCCTGTCTCTGACGATGCCCATGATGTTGTGCGTGTTTTCAAAAAATATCTCTCTATTAATAACGTCCGGATAAAACTGAATACTAAAGTTACCGGGGTCATAATAAAAAATAATGTTGTTTGCGCTGTTAAGACACAAGAAGGAGACTATCTATCTAAAGCGGTTCTGCTGGCTACGGGCGGCGCCACCTGGCCGTCTACCGGTTCCACAGGCGATGGCTACAAAATCAGCGCCGCGCTGGGACACAACATAATAAAACTCAAGCCGGCATTGGTGCCATTGATCGTGCATGAACAAAAACTTGCTCAATCCATGCAGGGAGTAAGTCTGCGCAATGTCCGCGCTACGGCATTTCAGGGAAAAGCGGCTTTCATTGATTCCGCGCTAACGCCTGATTGCAGCTATGGACGCGGAGAAAAAAAATCCCCCCGACTGCCGATAATTGAAAGCCGCTTCGGGGAAATGCTGTTCACTCATTTTGGATTAGGCGGCCCGATTATTCTGTTGATGAGTCTGTCTGTCGTTGAAGCTTTGGAAAATGGTCCTGTATCTTTGTTGATAGACCTAAAACCGGCATTAACGAGAGAACAATTGCATAAGCGGCTGCAACGGGATATGGATAGATACAGTAAAAGAAAAATCGGCGGTATTATAAAAGAATATCTGCCCGCCAAGATGATAGAACCATTTATCGAGCTGACCGGCATTGATAAAGAAAAGATGGCACATCAGATCACGGCTTCCGAAAGAGGAAAAATTGTAGAGTTATTGAAAGCTCTGCGCTTCAACATCAGATCACCTTTAGCGCTGGAAAAGGCTATCGTTACGGCTGGCGGTGTTTCCCTTGCGGAGATAGACCAACGCACAATGGCTTCCAAGTTAATTACCGGACTGTACTTTTGCGGCGAAGTTATGGATATTGATGCCGATACCGGTGGTTATAATTTACAGGCCGCGTTTTCGACAGGCTTCGTAGCCGGTCAAAGAGCCGCCGAATACGTAAAGTCATTCCCGCGTTAAATATAAAATCATACAAATTTTTATACCAAGTCGCATTCAAAAGATAACACGGCGGCAAGGAGAAGGCTCCACAGACGTATGTATTTCTAATACGTTGAGGATGACGACGACGCTGCCAGCAAAGTTAGCCAAAAAATGCGGCTTGGTATTATAATTCGGGAGCAACGGATGGAACCAGACAAGCTAAAATCACGAGTTCCTTGCCGGTATTTCTAACCTGATGTTCCTCATTGGGAGGCATGAAAACAACATTTCCCGGCCCGATTGGATTCCACTTGCTATTGCCGTAAATTTCGCCAACGCCCGAATGAATAAACATTTCATGTTCCCAGGGATGAGCATGTTTCGGCGTATGGCCTCCCGGCGCAATCTCGAATATGCGCATGCAAAAATTATTCGCTCCGTCAGCCTTGCCCGCCACCACACGACCGGCAACTCCCCTGGCCGCATCATTATCAAAATGAGTTGGTGTAACGGATTCATAATTTATTAATTTCATAATAGGCTCCTGCTTCAT
>JBEKJX010000021.1:0-22090 GCA_050011015.1 Smithella sp. | reverse complement strand
AAACGATCATCGCATCATTGCCGCCCAGTTCCAGAACAACAGGAATCAGCTTCTCTGATGCCTTTTTCATCAGATATTTTCCCACGGGAACGGAGCCTGTAAAAAACAGTTTATCGACACCGGCATCTATAAATGCATCCCCAGCCTTGCTTCCGGGCATATTAATGTAAGTAAAAACATTTTCGGGAAGACCGGCGTATTCGATGCATTCCTTGAGTACATGACCAACTACCTGCGTTTCCGAGGCTGTCTTCAAAATGACAGTGTTTCCTGCCAGCAATCCCATGACCACTTCGGAAAAGGGAATTGCGAAGGGATAGTTCCAGGGAGAAATAATACCCACCACACCAAAGGGCGTCCGGGCGATGCGGCTACGCTTGTTCATCAGCATGATGTTGCCTGCTTTTATTTTTCTGTCCGCTAAAAACTTCCCGGCATTTTTACAGTAGTATGCCGTCGCCAGAGCCGCTGGCGCCACTTCCGCTACCATTGCGTCGCAAGGCGTCTTCCCATTATCCCGGGAAATTATCTCTGTTATTTTATCCGAATTTTTCTGAATATATTCGGCAAATTTCATTACATATTGTATTTTGTTTTTGAGAGGCAACGCCTGCCAGGCGGGCTGAGCGCGCCGGGCGTTTTTCACAGCATTTATTACGTCTTCAACCGTATGGATCGGATATTCGGCAATCACTTCGCCAGTCGCTGGATTGGTGCAAACCGTCACCTCTTTTCCCGGAACTTGAGCTTCTCTGTTTGAAGCTTGTAAAGTCATAATACTTCCTCCCCTGAATATTGATGTTATTTGGTAAGATAATTCCTTTAAATAGCAAGAACAAAATCGAATTTCTAAATTTGGAAAACAGTTTAATTAATTATGCGCATGGCCTTTATTAATACTTCTTCCTCTATTTTTATCGTTTTGGTGTGGTCTTAAAGCAGTTTATTTTTATTTTGAATAAATGCATCATTTAATAGTAGAGCACAGGGCATATTTAGCATATTTTATATATGACACATATAGATATGAGTTCATACAGCAACACCTGTTGTGCTGTCAACAAAAAAATCATGTTAAAGTAAGTTGTTTAAATCTAATGAGATTTAAAGTTTTCCATATTCATTGGCGGGAAGCAAATCGCAAATTGTAACCTTGAAGAAAAATTTCTCCGAATTTTTAAGGATATATAAAAAATAATTTTAGAAATGATAAATTATTTCTTCAACCCTTTTATAATAACATCCAAACTATTTTGAACAGTGGCATGGATTCTCTCCATGCGTTTTATCGGATTGCCTGTAAAAAGATAAAGAGAAATAACGCCGTTCAACATACCCCAAATTGCATTTTGCATCTGACTGATGTTGCTTATGGGAAAAAACTCACCGGAATTTATACCTATTTGCAGAATTTCGGAAATAGGCTTAATGTTTTCATTTGTTGATCTAATGAGTTCAGTACTTTGCTCATCCGTGAGATGCATCTGGCCTGTTTGCATCATGAAAGTCATAAGTATTCTAAAAAGTTCCTTATCACTTAGAAAATAATCAACATAAATTCGGGCAAATTCCTTCAAAAGTTGCGAAGCCGAAGCCGGTATGGATGAGAAATTCTTTATTCTTTCATTAAGCGCGATGTTATCGGCAATTAAGATTTGAGTATATATCTCTTCTTTGCTTTCAAAACAAAGATAAATTGATCCTTTGCTAACTTCAGATTTGGCAGCAATGCTATCAACGGTTACGGCCTTGAATCCTCGATCAAAAAAAAGTCTCCGCGCTGCTTTCAAAATTGTATTTCTTCGATTTTCTTTTCCTTTTTCTTTCCTTTTTCTTCTTTTTTCTTCCAAGCCCAATTTAGTTGCCTTTATTTAATGTGATATTTCCTGATGCAGACAGATAAAGATTTTTCAGGACATTATTATTTTACCCATAATTTTTTATTGAAAGTGCATAAATTAATATCCGTACCATGTCAAGAAAAATCAAAAAGTTTAATAATATTTAACTCGATAAATAACTTGAAATTCATCTTGACTTTATTTTGCCTTGCGTCTAAGTGTAGACACTTTCGTAAATTGTGAGTTGCGAAAGGAAAAGTTGAATTTAGACATTTTGAAGTACAAAGTTAATCGGTTATATTATTTAAAGTTTAGGAGATTTTCCCTTTAAGGGTAAATCTCATATGTCCTTTAAAATATTTCAGATTTTCGAATTCTGTCATAGTGTTAATTCGACTTGGAAAAATATATAAAAGGAGTTTGAGCAACTATGCCAGAAGGAAAAGTAAAATGGTTCAACGCAAGCAAAGGATTCGGTTTCATAGAAAATGACGAAGGTGGAGATGTTTTCGTTCATTTCAGCGCTATTCAATCAGAAGGTTTTAAATCTCTGACTGAAGGGCAACGTGTAACTTTCGAAATACAAAAGGGCAAAAAAGGCCTGGAAGCTGAAAACGTAAAACCACAGTAAGCGTAAAGCATTAAAAACACTCCCGTAAAGATATGCGGGAGTGTTTTTTTATTATCAATACTTTCGCATGGAATATGTTTATTCAATTTTAATTTATTCACCTATGAAAATCGAATTTTCAATTAAGCTAAGGTTGAACAAATTTAGCAGTGAAAAACTTCGAAACAAATCAAGATTTGACTATATTTCTTGCCTTTAATATGTCTTGACAAAAACAAAAGATTTGAGTTAGTGCGTTTTAGGTTTTAATCATGGGTATTCGTAATTATTCCGAATAACACGGGGGCTTAATTGTGTATTTCTCGAAAGAAATGCAAGAAACGTCTTTGAAACTCAACCGGAAATGGGAAGATAAAGTTCAAAAGTCGCTGAAAAGTAATCCTGATCAAAAAGAACGCTTTTCCAGCGTATCGGATACGGAAATCAAAAGACTCTATACTCCGGATGATATTAAAGATATTAATTACGCTGAAGACATCAGCGTTCCCGGTGAATTCCCATATTTGCGCGGTAATCAAGCCACCGGTTACCGGCCGCGTTATTGGACATTCCGCATGTTTTCCGGCATGGGCAGCGCGCAAGACACCAATAAGCGCTGGAAAATGCTTCTGCGAGAAGGTCAAACCGGACTGAGCACCGCTTTTGATTTTCCGACTCTCATGGGATACGACAGCGACTCGCCCAAAGCGCTGGGCGAAGTTGGCAAGTGCGGCGTTGCCATTGACACACTGGAAGATTTCATGACTCTTATGGAGGACATCCCCCTGGATGAAGTCACCACCTCCATGACTATTAACCCTCCGGCAACGGTTTTATTCGCCATGTATTGCGCGGCGACAGATATTAAAGGCGTGCCTCTAACCAAAATAGGCGGCACGATTCAAAATGATATGCTCAAGGAATTCATCGCGCAAAAAACTTTCATGTGCCCACCGGAACCTTCGGTAAAGCTAATCAGTGATACCGTTGAATTCGGTACAAAATTTGTGCCGCGTTGGAACACGATAAGCATCAGCGGGTATCATATTCGCGAGGCAGGTTCCACAGCTGTTCAGGAACTGGCTTTCACGATCCGCGACGGCATCGAATATGTGGAAGACGTAATTCGCCGTAAAAAAATGAATGTTGATGATTTTGCTCAGCGGCTGTCTTTCTTTTTCAATTCGCACATTGATTTTTTCGAAGAAATCTGCAAGCTGCGGGCAGCGCGCCGTATATGGGCAAAAATTATGCGCGATCGTTTCCATGCCAAAAATCCCCGCTCCATGTGGCTGCGTTTTCACACACAAACAGCCGGTTGTTCGCTGACAGCCCAACAACCGTATAATAATATCGTCCGCACGACAGTGGAAGGATTGGCCGCCGTCCTGGGCGGGACTCAATCTCTGCATACCAATTCCCTGGATGAAGTTTTCTGCCTGCCGTCAGAACATGCCGCGGAAATTGCCCTGCGCACGCAGCAGATTCTGGCTGAAGAAACCGGGGTGGCCAACACCATCGATCCTTTAGCCGGTTCTTACTTTATTGAAACCATGACCAATCAAATCGAAGAGGCCGCGTGGGATTACATTCATAAAATTGATGCGATGGGCGGGATGATTGCCGCCATAGAAAAAGGTTTCCCGCAAATGGAAATTGCCGAATCAGCCTATAAATTTCAGGGGCAGTTGGAAAGAAATGAAAAGATCATGGTGGGCGTGAATAAATATTCAAACAACAATGAATATCCCATACCCCTTTTGGAAATCGAAGAAAGAATCAGTGAGGAACAGATAAAAAGGCTTAACGATGTGCGCCGCAAACGTGACAATAAAGCCGTCAAAAAGTCTCTCGACAATATAAAAAATGCCTGTGAAAAAGGAGAAAATGTAATGCCGCATTGCATTGAAGCTGTAAAAGATTTAGCGACTTTGCAGGAAATATGCGACATATACCGTGAAGTTTACGGGGAGTATAGAGACCCCGGATTATATTAATGACACCGAGTTGCCTTCATACGGCTACCTTTGTTGGCTTCGTCGTCGCGGTATCCTGATTAAGGCGACTTGGTATTAACAGTTGAGTTAAAAAAAGGATGCTGATACGTGAAAAGCAAACCACCGCTTATTCTTGATCGATCATGTGTTTGAAGGTCATGATGCATATATTTGTAATGCGTGTGTTAGCAAAATGCACCGAAGTATTAAAAAGTGATAATATTCCAAGTTGATTTAGCATTATGTATCTCAGGGAGACGGTTTTATGTCACAAAGAAAAATTCGCGTGATGGTTGCCAAACCGGGGCTTGATGGCCACGATCGCGGCGCCCGCATTCTCGCGCGTTGTTTCCGCGATGCCGGATTTGAAGTTGTCTACACGGGCTGTCATCAAACACCTGAACAAATTGTTGCGGCAGCTATTCAGGAAGATGTTGATCTGGTAGGTTTGAGCTGTCTTTCAGGCGCTCACCGCATACTTTTCCCGCGGGTTATGGAACTCTTGCGCGAAAAAGACGCGTCCGATATCACTGTCATCGGCGGCGGCATTATTCCCGAGCAGGATTTTCCTATGCTTTACGATGCCGGCATCAAAGCGATTTTCACTCCCGGCGCCTCGCTTGATTCCATTGTGGAATGGATTAAAACAAATATAAAACCGCAATAGAAGACCTTTGCAAACAATTATGGATTCAATTATAAAAAAAATCTGCGACGGCGATGTACGCACGGCCTCGCGCCTCATCAGAGATATTGAAGATAAACGTCCGGAAGCCAGGTCGAAAATTAAAACACTTTACGCTCATACCGGCAAATCTTTCATTATCGGTATCACCGGAGCGCCGGGGGCGGGAAAGAGCACCTTGACCGATGCTTTAATCACCGAACTGCGTAAACAACATAAGACTGTCGGCATACTGGCCGTTGATCCAACAAGCCCCTTTACCGGGGGAGCGATTCTGGGAGATAGAATCCGCATGCAACGCCATGCCGAAGATTCCGGAGTCTTTATCCGGTCGCTGGCCACCCGCGGTGCGCTGGGAGGTCTTTCCGGGGCTGCGGGCAATGCTATTCACGTCATGGAAGCAATGGGCAAAGATATTATAATTGTGGAAACCGTGGGCATTGGCCAGCAGGAAATTGATATAGTCAATCACGCGCACAGCGTTGTCGTTGTCCTTGTTCCCGGCATGGGCGATGAAATTCAAACCATGAAGGCCGGATTAATGGAAATAGCCGATATCTTTGTCGTCAACAAAGCCCATCGAGCCGGCGCCAAACAATTGCAAATGGAATTAGCTTCCATGCTCAATTTATCGCCTAAAACCGCCGACGGATGGAAACCGCCAATAGTCATGATTGGAGATGCCTTTGAGCCTGTTGCATTTGCCAATGATACCGCCCAACTCGCCAAGAATATAGAGTTACACCATATTTATCTGCAGCAAAGCGGCAAATTCAACGAAAGGATGCAAAGAAAAGCAATGGCGGAAATTAAAGACGCGCTGAGCGCCTGTCTTCTGGAACCGGTTTTGCATTCTCTTATTGAAAGCGGTGAATTGGAGAAAATTTCCGAAAAGATAAAAAATAGAAAAGCTGATCCTTATTCCGTGGCGGAAGAAATCACTGATAAGTTTTTTCAAAAGCGGAGCAAAGCATGAAAACTGTAAAAAGTAAAAAACAGTCCGTCTCTAAAGTTATCAAAAAGAAATCTCCGTCCATAAAAACGACTAAAAAACCTGCCGTCAGAAAGGACAAAGGATTGGTTATGGTCATCACAGGCAGCGGCAAGGGAAAAACGACCGCCGCCTTCGGTCAGGCACTACGAGCCATCGGACATGGCTACAATGTTTTCGTTCTGCAATTTATGAAGGGAAGAAAGTACGGTGAATTCATTGCCGCGGGGAAATATCTCCCCCGTTTAACCATACGCATGTTTGGTCTGGACAGTTTTGTCATGCGCGATAATCCGGCGGCAATTGATATTGAATTGGCGCAAAAAGGATTGGACGCCGCCCAAAAAGCAATCATGGGCGGCAAATATGATATGGTTATTCTCGATGAAATTAATGTGGCACTGGATTTCAAACTTATAATGTTAAAGGAAGTCATCGAACTGATTAAAAATAAACCGCCCGAACTTGACCTGATTTTAACCGGCCGCTATGCGCCTCAGGAAATTATAAAACTCGCCGACACCGTAAGTGAAGTAAAGGAAATCAAGCATCATTATGCCGCTGGCATTAAAGACCGCGCTGGGATAGAATATTAAATAATATATCCTAAAATAAAAGGAGATTTTGAAAAATGTTTGAAATGGTACCTGTGGAGAAACTGAAAACAATGATTGGTCAGGATAACGGCGTAAGCGATTGGGTTCTGATTGATCAGGAAAGGGTCAACCGGTTTGCCGATGCCACTGATGACCATCAGTGGATTCATGTGGACGTCGAACAGGCTAAGAATGGTCCTTTCGGCGGCACTATAGCGCATGGATTCTTAACGCTGTCCATGACTTCCTTTTTCGGCAGTTCGGGGAAATATCTGCCGGAAGGAATGAAGATGGTTATAAACTACGGTTTAAACAAGGTGCGTTTCATCGCTCCTGTTCCTGTAGGATCAAGAATACGCTCCAAAATGGTTATCTCCGGCGTTGAGGAAAAGGAACCGGGACGAATTCTTATGACCACCACTCATACTATTGAAATTGAAGGGCAGGATAAACCGGCGTGTGTTGCAGAGGGATTGGCAATGTTTATGGTGTAATTCTATGCACCGCGGCATGAAAATGACGCAGTAATAATAACAATAAACCTCCGTTCCCTTTTTTTAAGGAAACGGAGGTTTATTGTATTAAACAAACATTAAAGAATTATTCACCCTTGAATTTCGGTTCGCGTTTCTCGAAGAAAGCGGTCATACCTTCCATAGTATCTTTACTGGTCTTTAGTCTCTCAGTCCATTTCCTGTCGATTTCAAGACCTGAATCGATGCCTTTTTCCAGACCGACAGCCATTCCATCAAGCACTGCGCTTACAGCAAGAGGAGGTCTCCTGGAAAGAGCAATCGCATAGTTCATGGCTTCCTTCATTAAATCGGCGGCGGGGAAAACCTTATCCACAAGGCCAAGAGCCAGCGCTTCGGCTCCGTTGACTTTCTTGCTGAAGAAAATGAAATCCAAAGCTTTGGATTTGCCGATTATTCTGGGCATTCTCTGTATGCCGCCCCAACCGGGAGTAAGTCCCAAATTCAATTCCGGACATCCGATCTGGGCTTTGGGGTTGTCTGTCACGAAGCGCAAATGACAGGCCATGGCCAGTTCACATCCTCCGCCAAGAGCGTGGCCGTTGATCACGGCGATAAAGGGTTTAATGGAGCGTTCGATTTTATTGCAAACGTCCATGCCGCCGGGTCCCTTGTCAATGTTCGCGACGTCGGAAACATCCATTCCCGCGCAAAAAGCCTTTTCTCCGGAACCAGTTATGATGACAACCCGGGTACCCTTGCTTTCCTGCACTTCGGTTATTAACTGATCGAGTTCTACGCGAATGCCAAGATTCACGGAATTCATCGGCGGACGATTTAGTGTGACGACAGTCACAAAATCCTTTGTTTCAACGGTAATGTTATCGTAAGCCATATTTAGCCTCCTAATTTTTTATTTAGAGTGGTGATTTAATCATTTTTTTGTCTCCCCTTCAAGTAAAATAACCGGCCAAAATCCTCTTGACACACAACAACCTGTCTCTTATACTCCACCCCGTTGTAATCAACATCAATGACATAAAGAAAATCGCTTTTCTCTGATCAGACGCAATGAACCATGGGATCGCTCAAGTCTGCATCCAGACCGACTTCGCGGTCATTGCGCGGAACATCAAGCATGACGCCATCTTAAAGATGTTGCGAAGATCAGGGAAATCTTCGATTTCCTGATGTCCGGGTCCGAGATAATCAACGGCTCGTTCAAAATGATCGGAAGATATTTGATTACCGGTTACCCCGGCCCCCCGGCTGAGAGGAACCAACCAATACAACACAAGGAGGACTATCATGGGTGAAGCTGTAACAAAAGAAATAAGGGACGGAGTAGCCATATTAGCGATTGACAAACCGAAGATGAACCAACTGAGCGGCGAGGTTTTCGAAAGCATGCGGAAGCATCTCGACGCCGTTGAAGTCGACAAGGCCATCCGGTGCGTGATCATAACCGGCGCGGGCGAGAAGGCCTTCAGCGCGGGCGCCGATCTTGCGAGCGGATTCGGTGATTTCAGCGCCGTCGACTTCCTGAAACGCGGCCAGGACATCTGGAACAAGGTCGAGTATTTCCCGAAACCGGTCATCGCGGCAATCAACGGGCACGCTCTGGGTGGCGGGTGCGAACTTGCCATGGCCTGCCATATACGGTTCATGAAGAAAGGCGCCCGCATAGGCCTGACCGAGACGAACCTGGGAATCATGCCCGGATACGGCGGAAGTCTGCGCTTGCCTCGGCTTGTCGGCAAATCGAAAGCCCTGGAAATGATATACCTGGGCAAGCAGTGCGAGGCAGATGAGGCTCTTGCCATCGGCCTGGTAGATCACATAACCGAAGGGAACGTCGTTGACGCCGCGCTCGAGTTGGCAAACAAGATCGTCAAGAGAGCGCCGCTCTCCGTCGCGGCGGTCACCAAGCTGTGCAACATCAGCCAGAACATTACACCCGAACAGCACCTGAAGATCGAGCGGGAAGAACTTGGACGGCTCTTTACCTCCAAGGACGCGCAGGAAGGCATAGGCGCGTTCTTTGAGAAGAGAGAAGCAAACTTCAAGGGAGAATAGAAACAGCTGCTGATTTATACGAATCTCACGCCTCCGTTTCCAGTCTCTCAGGGAACGGAGGCTTTTTCTTAATACGGATTGTTTGCCAGGACAAACCAACGAAGGACGTCGGCTGTGAAACGAAATACGATGTTTTGCGCACTCCTGGCCTATTAAAATGAAACGAAATATTTACGTTTTATATGCGGCAATGCTTTTCTCGTTCATTGTGCCTTCCACATGCCCGGCTGCAGATAATTCAATGAATCTGGGTTCATTGTTGCCACTCTGGTCGATTCTTCCATTTGCCGGCATTTTACTCTCCATAGCGTTGATTCCCTTATTTGCGCCCCATTTTTGGGGTCATCATTTCAAAAAAATTTCGGCATTTTGGGCTTTAGTTTTTTCCGCGCCGTTTCTGTATTGTTTCCGGGAAGTTGCCGTCCATGAAATATTGCATATTATAATCATAGATTATATTCCGTTTATATTACTGCTATGGGCGCTATTTACAGTTTCCGGAGGCATTCATATCAAAGGAACTTTTAAAGGATCGCCTGCCGTCAATACCGTTATTCTGCTTACCGGAACCGTTCTGGCGTCCATTATCGGAACGACTGGCGCTTCTATGCTCTTAATCCGCCCGATATTGCGGTCTAATGCATGGCGCATGCATAAAGTCCATACCATTGTCTTCTTTATTTTTCTGGTCAGCAACATCGGCGGCGCGCTCACGCCGTTGGGCGATCCGCCGCTGTTTCTGGGCTTTTTGCATGGCGTCCCTTTTTTCTGGACTATGCATATTCTGCCGGAAATGGTGTTTGCCAGCGTTGTTCTGCTGGCGATTTATTTTATTCTGGATTCCTGCTATTTCAAAAAAGAAATCAAAACGGCCCAGACGGATGCTGAGTTTGAACCTTTAAGAATTGAAGGATCTCATAATTTTATTTTTCTGGCGGGGATTATTGGTGCGGTCTTGTTCAGCGGAACTGTTAAACTGGGCGAAATCAATATTTGGGGCATTCATCAGACGATAGAAAATTTACTTAAAGATGCCGTCCTGGTAGTGATGGGCATATTATCTCTTACTTTAACGCGGCAAAAAGTGCGCAGAAGCAACGATTTCAGTTGGGCGCCTATTCTGGAAGTGGCTTATCTTTTTGGCGGTATTTTTATTACAATTATTCCGGCCCTGGCAATTCTGAAAGCAGGCGAGGACGGAGCGCTGGTCTGGTTGATAAAATCCGTGAATACACCTGCCCATTATTTCTGGGCATCAGGTTTATTATCGAGTTTTCTGGATAACGCTCCCTCTTATCTGACTTTCTTCAATAGCGCGCTTAGCAAATTTTATCAAGGCATGCCCGAGACTAAGGCTGTAGCTCTTCTCATTGAAGAAAAAATATCTTATCTGGCAGCCATATCGGCAGGGTCAGTGTTCATGGGCGCTAACAGCTATATCGGTAACGCGCCGAATTTCATGGTCAAATCCATCGCAGAAGAAGCAGGCGTAAAGATGCCCGGTTTTTTAGGATACATGTTTAAATATTCCATCCCCATTTTAGTTGTTTTATTCATTATAATAACTTTAATATTTTATTGATAATTTATTTGATTAATATTCATAAATAATAATAAATACTTATACAAAAAATTTTACTTGAAGATACCCGGCAAAGCAGATATAGGTTTGACAGTTTGTCCTAATAAAAATTAAATTTTTCGTTAGTATTCAGGATAACAAATCAAGCTAAACTTGGTACTAAGGAGTAAAAAATATGGTCGCAACACTGCGCAAGTCTTTAAAAACAATAGAGGATTACAAGGCAGCGAATCCTCATTATACCGAGCTTTTAGATATAATGGCAGATATACTGATTTTAAGGGAAGAATATCACAACAACATGAAAGATTCCATTTTTCATGTGGATGAAAACTTAATTAGCCAAAAGATGGAGGGAGGACTTCCATTAATTGATTATATGGGAAAGGAGTATGATTTAACGCGTCCCAAAGAATATTTTAATTCTTTAATTTCCATCGCTGAAAAAAGAATGCCCGAAGTGGCGCAAAATATTGCCGATATAATTAAAAGCCCTCAATTTAATTGGGAAAAAATTATTCGTGCTTCTTTTGACCACAAAATTGAAGAAGCTGATGCTCAAGGATTACCGGCGGATCGTGAAGCTGAAGATAATATTGACTTAATTGATCTTTTTACTGAAGAAAGCTTGAGGCCGGAGCTGGAAACTGTTGCCCGAAAATATCGGGAAATAGTGGAAAAATCGGGCTGGTCGGAAGGATATTGCCCCATATGCGGCAAAGAACCGAAGATTGGTGAAATCAGGGATGAGGAAGAAGGAAAGCGGTATCTGTTTTGTCATCAGTGCGGCTTTAAGTGGTATTTTCACCGGATCAAATGCCCATTCTGTGGCAACGAGGAACAGCATTCTCTGGCTTATTTTGAAGTAGAAGGGGAGGAGCGTTATCGGGTGGATGTCTGTAATAAATGCCGGCGCTATATAAAAACCGTTGAATTGACTAAATCAAGCGAAGAGCCAAACCTTGACGTTGAAGATATTGCCACTTTGCATTTGGATATGATTGCTTACGATGAAGGATATAACTAGGATTTTATATCCTTCGTCCTTTTAATCTCTTCGGGTCCATTTCCCCGTCACTTGCGACGAAGAAGAGAGTGATGGTCCATCATGATACCTTGCTGCTTGCGGCGGGGAGATTCATTTAATTTCCGAGAAGCCCGCCCCCTGACTCTATAAGAGAGGCGGGCTTTATTCTCTATATTAAACGGTTTTTATGGGAATCTTTAGCCCTTTTTGCCTTGTCATTCTTGTTTTTGGAAATATTAATATCCTGAATGCCTTTTTTAAGCCGTTATCCGCCTTGCCTCATGTTATTTCTGCTTTCAAAAGAATTAAGATTCAAATATCTATTTAATAAAGATAAGAAATTTCGTCTTCCCGCCCTTGACAGAAGGTATACCCGTAAATATATTAAGTCCGCTTTAGTTGATATCATTTAAAATGACTTTTGGAAGATAAGTATGGAAGATCACATAATAAAAACATTTAAAGAAAGCAGCCGCGTAAAAGATGCTTTTATTAATGAAAACCTAAGTAAACTTGTCAATGTTATTGAGGCATTGACTGCCGCTCTAAAAGCAGGCAATAAGATTTTACTTTTTGGCAATGGTGGCTCGGCTGCCGATGCTCAACACATTGCCGCGGAATTTGTTAACCGTTTTGTTATAGAACGGCCACCACTTCCGGCCATAGCATTAACTACTGATACTTCCATTATTACCAGTATTGGTAATGACTATGATTTTTCTGAAATATTCAGCAAGCAAATAAGGGCTATAGGTCAGCCCGGAGATATTGCCTGGGGCATCAGCACCAGCGGGAATTCCGCCAATGTTTTGAAGGGTCTCGAAATGGCCAAAAAGATGGGACTGGTAACCGTTGCTTTCACGGGTAAGGATGGAGGAGATATCGCAAAGATTGTAGATTTTTCCATTCATGTGTCTTCCTCCAGTACCGCGCGTATTCAAGAAACGCATATTACAGCCGGTCATGCTGTTTGTGAATTAGTGGATATTAAACTATTCCAAAAACCTGATTTAAAATAACAATAACTTTTTCAGAGGTAGTAGTGAAAACTAAAAAAGAACATCCGGCTAAACATGATCAATCCGGCGAACAACAGACTGAAAAAATTGTCGCGGAAGACCCTAATCAGGAAAATGAGGATTTAAAGAAAGAACTGGCGGAAAAGGGAAAAGAAGCAGCGGAAAATTACGATAAGTATTTGCGCGCTGTTGCCGAACTGGATAATTACAGAAAGAGGGCGGCCAGAGAAAAAACCGATATAATCAAGTACGGCAAGGAAGATATCATCAAAGATATTTTGCCTTTTATGGATAGTCTGGACAGAGCCCTCGAGCACGATACCGGTGATATCCAGGCATTTAAAGATGGCATCGCCTTGATTCAGGAACAGCTTTTGTGCTGTTTGAAAAAGCACGGCGTGGAAAGGATTGACGCGGCTGGATCAACTTTTGATCCGAATTTTCATGAAGCTTTAATGCAGATGGAAAGCGACCAGCATGAAGATAATACGATTATCAACGAAATGGAAAAAGGCTATTTACTTAACGGCCGGCTTTTAAGACCATCCAGAGTCTGTGTATGTAAAAAGATAAATAAAGAAAATGATGCATGTGAAAATATGTAGGACATAGGAGAATAAGGAGGAAAATATGGGAAAAATTATTGGAATTGATTTAGGAACGACAAATTCGTGCGTGGCCATAATGGAAGGCGGAGATCCCGTTGTTATCGCCAATCAGGAAGGAAACCGTACCACGCCATCTATTGTAGCTATAGCGGAAAATGGTGAACGTCTCGTTGGTCAGGTAGCCAAAAGACAGGCGATTACCAATTCGGAAAAT
Organism: Smithella sp.; assembly: GCA_050011015.1. GTDB lineage: Bacteria > Desulfobacterota > Syntrophia > Syntrophales > Smithellaceae > Smithella. The sequence continues at coordinate 8,371 of JBEKJX010000021.1, read as the reverse complement.
ACTGTTTACGCCGTCAAAAGATTGATCGGCAGAAAATACAACTCCAAGGAAATTCAGTATGACGTGAAGATCACCGCCTACAAGATTACTGAAGCATCCAATGGTGATGCCCAGGTAACCGTTCGGGGGAAAAATTATTCTCCGGCTGAGATATCGGCTATGATTCTAACCAAGATGAAACAAACTGCCGAAGATTATTTGGGAGAAAAAGTGACGGACGCCGTCATTACTGTACCGGCCTATTTTAACGACTCACAGAGACAGGCAACCAAAGACGCCGGCAAAATTGCCGGTCTGAATGTTTTGCGCATTATTAACGAACCTACCGCAGCTGCTCTGGCTTACGGTCTGGATAAGAAGAAGGATGAGAAAGTTGCCGTCTTTGACCTGGGTGGCGGAACATTTGATATTTCGATCCTGGAACTCGGCGATGGCGTATTTGAAGTTAAATCGACCAATGGTGATACCCATCTGGGTGGAGAAGATTTCGATCAGCGCGTTATGGATTATCTGGTTGCCGAATTCAAAAAAGATCAGGGCATTGATCTGCGCAACGATAAAATGGCGCTGCAACGATTGAAGGAAGCGGCAGAAAAAGCAAAAATGGAGCTTTCGACAACAATGGAAACAGATATCAATCTGCCTTTCGTTACTGCGGATGCATCCGGCCCCAAGCATATGAATATGAAGTTGACACGCGCCAAACTGGAATCTCTCGTGGAAGAGTTAATTAACAAAGTCGTCGGCCCCTGCCAAACGGCAATTAAAGACGCCAACTTATCAACGAAGGATATTGACGAGGTTATTCTGGTTGGCGGTATGACGAGGATGCCGCGAGTTCAACAGAAAGTGAAAGAAATTTTTGGCAGAGAACCGCACAAGGGAGTGAATCCGGACGAAGTAGTTGCAGTCGGTGCAAGCATCCAGGGCGGCGTTCTGGCGGGCGATGTCAAAGATGTTCTGCTTTTGGATGTTACGCCTCTGTCCCTGGGTATTGAAACTTTGGGCGGCGTGATGACAAGACTTATAGAAAAGAACACGACTATCCCCTGCAAGAAAAGTCAGATTTTCTCCACGGCGGCCGACAATCAGCCGGCGGTGAGCATCCACGTTCTGCAGGGTGAACGTCAGATGGCGCCTGATAACAGAACACTGGGGCGCTTTGAACTGGTAGGCATTCCTCCAGCTCCGCGCGGCGTGCCGCAGATCGAAGTTTCTTTTGACATTGACGCCAACGGCATCGTGCACGTCAACGCCAAAGACCTGGGCACCGGCAAGGAACAAAGCATCAAAATTACCGCGTCCAGCGGCCTCTCCGAAGCGGAAATTGAAAAACTTGTCCGTGACGCGGAAGCGCACGCTGAAGAAGACAAGCGTCGCAAGGAACTCATTGAGACCAGAAATCAGGCCGATTCTCTGGTATATTCCGTTGAAAAGAATGTCAGGGAATTCGGCGACAAGGTAGATGCGGCTGAGAAAACAAAAATTGAAGAAGCAATAGCTAAGGCGAAAAAGGCTCTTGAAGGTGACGATATTGATGCCATCAAAAAGGCTCAGGAAGATCTTATGAATGTTTCGCATAAGCTGGCAGAAGCCATGTACGCCAAAACGGCAGGCGGCGGCCAGGGCGGACCGGGAGCGGATGCCGGAGCGCAGCAACAGGCAGGCAATCAGCAACAGGCATCAGGCAAAAAAAATGACGATGTGGTTGATGCCGACTTTGAAGAGGTAAAATAATATAAGTAGAATGATTATTCTCAATGCCCGGAATGGCGCAAGCTACTCCGGGCATTTTTATATAGACCGACGCTGAAAAATATTATAAAATAATTAATATAATTAAAAACTACAGGCAATAAGTCAGATGAACCGAATATTCAAAATAAGCGGGAGGCGAAATGAATTTTTATAAAATCTCGGACAAAATATTCATTTTGTTATGGATCATTTTCATCATCTGCTGTTCAAAAATGGCTGTCGCTGATGAAAAGCCCATCCCCGTCTCACCTGCGGAAATAAAATCATTACCGTCAACACAGACGGAGACCGGACCTTCGACAATTATAACTCCCTCAAACAAGCTCAACCGTAACGCTATAGGATGCGTGCTTCCCTTATCCGGACAATATGCCGTTTGGGGAAACAAAGCATTGGATGCGATTCTGTTGTCTGCAGGAATATTTGATAAAGAAAATAAAACCTCGGTGGACGTTATCGTTGAGGATTCCGGCGGACTGCCGGAGAAAACAAAAGCAGCCATAGCGCATTTGGCCAATGATAATAATGTTATAGCAATCATTGCCGTTACAGAAACAGCAGAAGCTTTTGAGGCCGCCCGCGAAGCAAATAAATGGAAAGTGCCTATAATTTTAATAACGTCCAGAGAAGGAGTGACATCCGCAGGTGAATACGTCTTTCAGCATTTCCTGATACCCACGCAGGAAATCAAGGCTTTAGTACAATATGCTTATGATGATTTGAATTGCGCGATATTTTCAATTTTATATCCACAGGATGATTATGGAGAGCAAATGGAAAAAATCTTCCGCGAGGAAGTAACAAACATAGGCGGTAAGGTGGAAAAAGCTGTTCCCTACAACAGAAAGCAAACAGATTTTGCTGACGAAATAAACAAACTAACCGGCCTTATTGTCAACTCAAAAGTCAAGGCTAATAAAAATGGTAATCAGGAACCGGCTTCTCTTAGCTTTGAAGCTTTGTTCATTCCTGATTCATATTCGCGGGTAAAAATGATTACTTCGCAACTTGATTTCTATGATGTGAGAGGGTTTAAACTTTTGGGCACAAGTTTATGGCACTCGCCTGAGTTGATGAAGAATAGCGCTGAATATCTGGATGGGGCTATTTTTGCGGACAGTTTTTTTGTAAATGGTTACTATCAGGAAACGATCAACTTTGTTGACGCTTATTACGCAGCTTACAGCCGCGAACCGGAAAGTATTGAAGCGCTTTCTTTTGATACAGCCGGAATGATTCTTAGTATCCTGAAAAACAAAAACGTTCAAACAAGGCCGGACCTTGCTGTCGGTTTAATAAAAATGGAAAATTACAATGGCGCGACCGGCAATATATATTTCGATTCAAACAGGGTTTCTCAAAAAACTCCTTTTATATTGATCGTTAAAGATAAAAAGTTTGAACAGGTGCGATGATATTGATGAATGATTTGCTTTTGTTTTCTTTATGATAAGAAAGGCATCTGATTGCTCATAGAACAATATTGAATTGAAAGGATAAGAAAACGAATGCGTTTCTTACTTACCAACGATGATGGAATTTATGCCAAAGGATTAAGCGCGCTCTATAAGGAGCTTTCCAAAGAAGCTGATTGCCTGATTGTCGCGCCGGAAATTGAACAAAGCGCGGTTGGACACGCCATCACAATTTCTCGTCCCCTGATGGTGCGGCGTGCCACCAAGAATTCCAACTTTTTAGGATATGCCGTCTTAGGCACACCGGCGGACTGCGTAAAAATAGGAATCACCGAATTATCGGATAAGCCGGTTGATCTGGTTGTCTCGGGAATCAATAGGGGAGGCAACGCCGGTATTAATGTTCTTTATTCGGGAACGGTTTCTGCCGCAACTGAAGGAGCAATTCTTGGCGTCCCGTCAATGGCCGTTTCTCTTGACACTCATAAAGAAGCGGATTTTACCTATGCTGCCAAATTCGCCCGCAAGATGACCCGGTTAATTTTACGCAATCCGGAACAGCTCAAAGGCAGCGCGATTAATGTCAATATTCCCTGCATTCCTTGTGAAAAAATCAAAGGCGTTGTTGTGGTAAGGCAGGCCAAAAGCAACATTGTTGAAACTTTTGAGAAGCGCGTGGATCCAAGAGAAAATATTTATTACTGGTTTGCCGGTGAATCTCAATGCATCCGTGAGCAGAAAGATACTGACGTCGGCGCTCTGGCTGCCGGCTTCATCACCATCACACCAATTCAGTATGACATGACCAGGTACGATTTGCTCGACACGCTTAAGGATGTTGTTAAACAAAGTAAATTTTAATATTGTTTTTGATGGAAGAATCACTTTAAGGGGAATAATCGCTGATGGTCATACAAAGCCAAAAAAATAAATGGCTGATTTATCTGGCGATTTTTTTTCTTGTTAACATATTATTATCATCCTATTTTCTCGACATATGGCCTACGCCGAATTGCGTTTCCCGGGCATTACCGGTTCTGGCCTTTTCCGAAGACAGAACCTTAAAAATCGATAAATATGCCGATTTAACCATAGATAAAAGCAAGGTAGGGCCGCATTTCTATTCAGATAAGGCTCCTCTGCCGACTTTATGCATGATACCGTTATATGAGCTTGCCAAATGGTGCGGCCTTGACAAAGTTAACAATGATGCCGGCAAAAAGTATCCTGTTTATACCGGTTACCATGTGGGGATATATGATTCACGCGATTATTCCATTCCCCAACTTATTCCCATTTTTATCATTGGCGGTCTCGTTTTCGGCTCTCTTCCTTTTGTCTTGATAGTCATGATGTCATTTGTCGCGCTGAATAAAATGAAACCGTCCATTTCTCCCGTTCTCATGGCAATGCTGACCTTGTACGGTTCATTTATTTTTGTTTTTTCTGGAACTTTTTTCAATCATGTTTTTGCCGGTTTTCTGCTGTTGCTCAGTTTCATCCTCATAAAAAGAAAGGGTTATTTTCTTTCCGGATTGGCTCTTGGACTTAGTTTTTTAAGCGAATATACTGTCATCGTTGCGGCTCCCCTATGGTGTATATGTATCTGGATAAAAGAAAAGAAAATACGCCATCCGCTGGTATTTGCCGCAGGACTTCTTCCTTCAATATTGTTTTTAGCACTATACAACTGGCTTATTACCGGATCTCCATGGAAAACGCTTAATGCCTATCATGCCTGTCAATCTTTTCAGGCGCTGCAACTTCATTACGGGTTCTCCCTGCCTTCCCCTAAAGCAATTTGGGGATTATCGTTCAGCGGATGGATGGGGCTGTTTAATTTCGCTCCGGTGCTTTATTGTATTGCCTTTTATATTATTGCAGCGGTGATTAAAAACAAAAAATTACTTCTGGGCTTACTAACCAACTATCTGGCTGTCTTTGCTATAGTGTTTTTTTTATTAATAAGCTCATTTTTTACTTGGTGGGGCGGCTGGTCTTACGGTCCGCGATATTTGATAGTGCTTGCGGTGCTTTTACTCTATGAAGGGATGCTGATTATCTCTCGAGACAAAATAAACACGCTTATATTTACCGTAACCGCGCTTTTCGGCATTACAGGAGCTTGGATCGCGAAAGCTACCGTGGTTTACATGGTGCCCTTTCCGGAATACGACGGCTTTTTTAATCCGTTTCTGCACATCCTTCTGCCGGATTTATTTGCAGGACGGTTAAATGCCAACAACGCTCTTACGGCTTTTTTTGATGTCTCTCCTCAAACGGGTGTCTATAGCTGGTTATTATTATATGTCGTCTCGGTCATCGGACTTTGCATGCTTTATAAAAAATGGTTTTCCGGAAAAATCGTAAGGCAGTAGCAATATATGCAAATGATTTAGAAACATTAAAATCTTCCGACAAGTTAATTAAAATATCCAATTAAATTTATCCAAAGTTCTTTCTTTACAATGGAGATGGTTTTACACTTTACAAATGATATCAAAAAAGTTACCTGATTATTGGGATCCCAATGTTCTTTGATGCTGGAGACAACAGCTTTTGATTAGTGTCATTTTTTTCTTTGCCAATACTCAAAACGCTGCAATATTAACGTATAAGCAGAACCGGAATCGCGCTTTTGCGAATAACATGTGAGGTTGTGCTGCCCAGGAATAATTCTCGCAGACGGTTGTGGCCATAGGCTCCCATAACCATTAACTCCACAGCTCCTTCCCTGATGAACTTTATAATTTCATCCTGTTCTTTGCCGGACATGATGATTACTTCGCAATCAATTGAGGCTTCATCCGGGTCTTCTTGAGTCATCTTCTCTATCTGTGAAGATAAGGTATCGGCCTTTTTCGCATCTGATGTAATGATAAGAACTGTCAACGGCCAGGATGTCTGTTTCGATAATTTTAAAGAAAGCTTTAAAGCTTCTGACGCTGAATTGCTGCCATCGTAAGCAATCCCCATGCTTTCTATTTCCAGGAATTTCTCAGGAGTGACCAAGACGGGCTTGCCCGAATTGCGCACAACAGATTCGGCAACCGAACCAAGAAGCCCCGCCTCTCCGATGTGAAAGTTTTCTCCTTTTTTAGACATCAGGATTAAATCGGCGCTTTGAGCTTCTTCGATTATTATTGGACTGATTCTACCGATTGTCTTTTTTACTTCGGCATGTATACCGTATTTCTGGCAGCGCTCATGAAATTCTTTTAAAATCAAATCCGCTTTTTCATTAAGAGTTTTTTCGATGGCATCAAAAAAACCGTCATAAGGAGGCATTCCGGCTGATCCGGAAATATCGGTAAGCATCGGCCCCTGGATCAAATTTACATCAATGACGTGAAGGCCTGTTAAATCAGCGGCAAGTTTTCTGGCGATATAAATTCCATATTCCAACGCCGTAAGGCTATTGGCGGAACCATCAGTAGGAATGAGAATATTTTTTATCATGATGACTCCTCCCTAAAATTCAAGACGTGATTACTTTTGTTTTTTATCGAAGTGTTTTAAATCCTGGAGCAAGTTCGCCACATCTTTCTCTTCCCAAATATCCGAAGCGCCGTTATCTTCATTATCCGTGTCCTGGGGATTGGAGCTATCTTCATTAAAAACAAGAAATTTCCCCACGAAATTTCCATTTTTATAGGTGGCCTTTTCTTTTATCTTTCCGCTTTTGAAATACGCAAAATATTCGCCTTCTCTTTTGTCGTTTATGAAATATCCTTTTTCTTTAATTTGACCGGTTTTATAGTAACAAATGTACTCGCCATTAAATTTGCCGTTTTTGAAATTTTCCAATTGCTTTAATTGCCCGGTTTTATAATAACTTTGATATTGGCCGTCGAGCTTGCCATTTTTGTAATTTTCCTGCTCTCTGATATGACCATTTTCATAATAGGAAATATATTCGCCTTCCATCCGGCCATTGATAAAAGTCGCCTTTTCTTTAATATGTCCGTCATGATAATAAATTATCGCCGGGCCATTTTTTTTGCCGCGAACAAAATTAATATGCGCCAATATCTGACCACTATGGTAGTATGAAAAATATTCGCCTTCTGTTTTGCCATCCAGAATATATTTTTTTTCTTTTACCGTTCCATCGGGAAAAAGCATCTTTTGTTCATCGGGAACCGAATCTGTTTTGGTCATAAAAATATGATCCCTTTTAAAGCTCTAATTTTATTCAAATAATTTAAAGTTTGAAGATAATCTTATAACTACTTCGTTTCGGAGGCGCCTTATAAAAAGGCTTGTTATTGTCAAGCTATCAAGTCATTGCTTTTTTTAAACAATCATTTATGATAATGCAACTAAAAAGAAATTGTTGATTAATAAATTTAGTTTAATATTTATCAGAAAAAAGCTATTAGAGATTGATAATCAGACATAGTATTTTCTAAAACAGTTTGAAGATTATGGTAAAGATTATAAATCATGATAACTCCTAATTTAGATACAACAGAGTAGCCATTATCGGTCCTGGCCGTTTAGGCACATCTTTTGCGTACAAATTCGGCCGCGATAACAAACGAGTGACCATTTACTACCACGACTCGGAAGTTTGTAAGGCGATAAACAGAGATCACTTAAACCCTCTGCACTTAACCGAGGATTTAGCTAAACGTTTGGGCGGGATGGAAAACGTTCCCCGCTTATCACACAACGTACAAGCCACAAACGACTTGGAACATATTGTCGAAAATAACGATTTTATTATTCTGGCTATAACAATGAACCGCCTGCTGGAATTTCTCAATTATCTCAAACCAATGATTGATAAAAAGGCCGGGGATACCTGCCTTATTTCTCCGATAAAAGGCTTGATTTCCGACGAAATTTCCAAAGAATTGATAACACCTTCACAACTTATCAACAATAACTTATACAATTTAAAACATAAGTATCAACTTGGATGTATCGGCGGACCTTTTTTTGATATGGATATTGCGCTGGGCAATCCTGTGTGCCTGACAGTCGCCGGTAAAAAACGCATTGCCAATATTATCAGGTAAGATTTACTTAAATTTAACCGCAAGGAAATGAATTCATATTATAATTTTGACGTTGTCGGAGTGGAAGCCTGCGGCGCTTTAAAAAATATTGTGGCGAATATCAAGGGCATGGCAGATTCTCTGCAACTGGGCGATTCAATCCCCGGCACCATATTCGCCCGCTCCGGCGTGGAA
>JBEKJX010000020.1:0-20041 GCA_050011015.1 Smithella sp. | reverse complement strand
CTATACTGAATGAACTGCGGAATGGCGATGGCCGCCAAAATACCGATAATCGCGATAACGATCATCAACTCAATCAACGTAAAACCTTTTTCGCCTTTTTTACTAAAAATCTTTAACATAATGTCCCCCTTCTTTTGTGTTTTTTATTTGTTTGTTATCAAATTAAATTAGACCCGTTGTCCAATACTTATCCGATTCACCTCCTAAATTTTTTTGTTTTATCTTACACTTTAATTTAAGCAATCTATATGCCATATATATTAGTATATCCACTAAAAATTTAATTTATCTTGTAATATCAATTATATTCATAATTAAACACCTGTTTAACCATAAATATAAACAACCTTGCCCGCAAGAATGATGGTGATTTTCGCCAGAATCCTGTTAATTCCACCATCAATAATTTCAATATGAGCATTCGGGTAGTTGATCAATTAAAGAATAAAGGGGACGATTTTTACCTGCCCTTTATTCACATGACGATTCATATTTCACGGCCAGTTTTCTATTGACAAACATATTCATTTCACTGTACTTCTTTCAAATATAACTTATTTTTAGGCCGTCGCGGCTGGTATTGAAAAGGATATTAATTATTGGATCATCAACCGCATATACTCATTGTCGATGACAGTCCCGTGATCCTGACAACGTTGACGAGGCAGCTGGAAATTTACGGCGCCAAAATTACCCGGGCTGAAGACGGGGAACAGGCATGGGAAGAGGTTCAAAGCGGCAACTTCGACCTGGTCATCACCGACGTGGAGATGCCCAGGCTGGACGGATTCAGCTTGTGCCGCCGGCTGAAAGGCAATGCCAGTACGCGGGGAATTCCCGTGATTATTCTCAGCGCTCTCGAAGCGGACAAGGATATTGAACAGGGGTTCAGCGCCGGCGCCGCCGGATACGTTTCCAAGACGGAAGCTCATCTGCAGTTACACGGGGTCATTGAAAGAGTGCTCAAACAGTCTCTTCTTTCCCGCAGTCACTGCATTTTGGTGGTTGACGATTCCATGACTATCCGCCAGCTTGTCTCAAGGGCTCTCGAAGAAGCCGGTTTCCAGGTGATGACCGCGGAAAACGGGAAACAGGCTTTGACATGCGTTAAGACGCGGCGTCCCGACCTGATCATCAGCGATATCAACATGCCCGAAATGGACGGAATCGAGTTCTGCAAAATAATTCATGCCGATCACAACCTGGCTGCCATTCCCTTTATCATTATGAGCACAAACAGCGACCGTGCCGTTATGCGGCGCATGCTGCACATGGGAGCTTCCAGTTACATGGTTAAGCCTTTTAACATGGAACAAATTGTGATCACGGTCGAAAGAATGCTCGCGGATCATATTCTGATTTTGCTCAAGGAAAAGGAACGCCTCGATGCCGAACAGAAAATGATGCTGGCCGGTATCACGAGTCTCATTGAGGCCCTGGAAGCCCGTGATTCCTACAGCAGGGGGCATTCCGAAGCGGTGGCCGTCATTATGGCGCAGATAGGACAAAGGATGAGCGCCGACGCGGAGTCAATCGATTCCATGATCCTCGCCGGAAGGCTTCATGACATCGGAAAAATCGGCGTTCCCGATGCCATCCTGTTGAAACCGGGCAAACTGACAGACGACGAATTTGCCATCATCAAGAAGCATCCCATAATCGGCGCCTCTATCCTGGGATCCATTCCCAGCATTTTGCCGCTGCTTCCCGTCATTCTTCATCACCATGAACGCTTTGACGGCAAGGGTTATCCCTACGGACTTAAGGGGGAGGAAATTATGCTCTGGGCCAGGATAGCGGCGGTGGCCGATACCTATCACGCCCTGACGAGCGATCGTCCCTATCGCCGGGGCATGAGCCATGAGGAAGCAATGGTTATCATCGAATCTGTCCGAGGCACACAGCTTTGCCCGAATTGCGTTGATGCGTTTAAAAAAATATCTCCGCTCCAGATCGGCAAATTCATTCCCTGATTTAACAGAAGAAGAGTTATCTAGAGGCAGACTTTGTTTACCTGCTCATAATCGGTAATCCCCTGAAAGACTTTCATGATGCCGTCCATTCGGAGTGTTCTCATTCCTTCCTCAATCGCCAGATCGCGCAGATGCTCAACGCCGGAGTTTTTCTTGATAGCCTCCTTGACTTTATTTGTGCCCATAAGGTGTTATCTTCAGCGGGTTTGAAGATCAGCGCTTTCGGAAATGCGGGTGAAGATGCCGTGAAAACAATAGGGGTCGTTATGCATTTGGGCCGTAGAGGCATAGGACATGATGCAACAGCCGCCCCTGCATTGTTCGCCGAATTTGCAACCGGCGCAGTTCCTGCCAAGATTTTCGGTCGTGAAATGACGGTTGAACCGGAAGGATCTTTCGTCAAACCAGATGTCCCAAAGGCTTCGCTCGCGGAGATCGCCTTCCACAAGAGAATCGGGAAAGGAGAGGCAGCCTTTTATTTTGCCGTCGCTGGTGATGCCGCATGATGCCATGCCCGCGCCGCATCCCTTCCATGCTTTTTTTCGGGTGTCCAGTTCCGTAAAGTAACCGACTCCGTCTGCCGGCGCCATGTTTTTTCCGTTTGATCCCCATACGGCAACATTCTGCCGGACAAATTCGCCGAGTTCCATAAAAGTAGTCTGTGACAGCCGCAATCCTTCCGTTTCGGCGGCGCGGCCTCGCGCGAAGGTCGGCTGGACTTGCCAGTATACAACACCCATGTTTTTGAGAAAGTCTCCGAGTCGGGGCAATTCACTTATATTCATGTCGTTTGCAGCCGTAATTACCGCAATGGGCAAACCGGCTGAAAGACCGGCTTCAATGCCCGCGACAACTTCCCTGAACAGGCCGCTGTTAAGCCTTATGCGATCATGAGTATCTTCCAGTCCGTCCAGACTGACGGCAACCGTTTTTACTCCCGCGTCAAGAAGGCGGGCGGCATTTTGCCTGAGCAACAGGCCGTTCGTGACCATACGGGTCGGAATCTCCAGTTTTGCCAGTTTGGCGGCAATGAGCATCCAGTCAGGCCGGAGAAGCGGTTCTCCGCCCGTAAAATCCACTTCCTGAACGAGGAGATCGGGAAATTGTTCACACAGATCAATGGCTTCATCCGAACTAAGTTCACGCAGCCTTGGAAGCCCGGCGGATGATGCGCAGTGGCCGCAGCGCAAATTACATGAAAGTGTCAGTTCCCAGCCGACAAGTATTGGAAACCCTTCAAAACTCATAATATGCAATTCTCCGGTTGACACATCGAATAACTGCCGGTGATGGGGGGGGGAGAGGGGGGAAGAAAAAGAAGATGAAGAAAAAAGAAAAATCCCCCCTCTCTCTACAGGTGCGTCATCTCACACCTTTTTGTTTTTTTTGGCATACCCCATCAGCGCGATATAGTCGCCGGCGCGTATGGTGGCTTCCCGCCCGGCCAGCACGTCATCAGCAATGTTCATAATAGAGGTCTGGATTGCCGGATCAAGTTTATCGCCCTGAACATAACTGTGCACGCTTTCCTGCACAAAACGCTGAAAAGCATCGCCCTTTACTTTCAGCATATCGTCGCGGTACATAAACTGATCCCAGTTAGGGTACACAAGATACATAACGATAGTTGGATCAAAAAACTTTTTGACGTTAATTGCCATAGCCTGATGACCTCCTTTATAAATTTATACGTATTCAATGTTACTGCCGCCAACCGCGAAACAGTGAATAAATGCCCTTGTCGATATAAAAAGAGTTCTTTTATGCGGATGATCCGGCGCTCCCTTGTTACCGGGGTTACGGGCGAAAACGCCGCTATGTTTTGGCCGCCCCGTAAATGCAATAAGGATTCTCAAACAGATAACCTTTATTAAAATAACTGTTTCCTTTGCATCCGCCCCGGCAGAAAGCTCCCATGTCGCATCTGGCGCAATTGCCGCCCAGAAGTTCCCCGGTAAATTTTCTATTGTATGAAAAATTGTCTTCGTTAAACCATATGTCTTTCAGGGATTCCTCCCGTATGTTTCCTTCTATAAACTTGTCCGCGTATAAAGATTCGCAGCCTTTTATATTTCCAATGCTGTCGATTCCGACGACTGTCAGACCTGCCTGGCATCCGGGCCAGTAAGATATTTCTCCGCATTTCCCCCGGAGATATTTTTCGTTTTCATCATAATAGCCGATGTCGTCGGCGGCATATATATTCATTTTATTTTCGTCTTTTTTCTCTTTGATGAACTTTGTGATAAAAGGAATTTTCTCGGCTTTGATGGTCAGATGCTTATGGCCGCTCATGTTTCCCATAAGATTGGCAAGTTGAATCTGCCACGCGCTGACTTCATTGCCGACGAAAAGGTTGTACATGTTTTCAAGATCATAAAAATTGAAGTCCAGAAGCGTTGTAACAACCGCGAAAGGAATTTTTTCCTTTCTGAGCCTGGCAAAACCGTTGAGCACTTTTTTAAAAGAATTTTTCCTGTTTCTGATCCTGTCGTGGTTTTCTTCCATGCCGTCAACGGAAAAGCATACATTGGTAAGGCCCGCGTATTTAATCTTTTCAATTTCGTCATCGCCGAATTTATATCCGTTTGTTATGATATTCGCCAGAACGCCGCTTTGGGACAAAAATCTGGCAACATGCTCCCATCCTTTATAAAAAAATATTTCTCCGCCGATTAAAGAGATTCTCTTGCATCCGAGATCAACCAGATCGCCGGCCACTTTCATGCATTCTTCGAGAGCCAGTTCATTCTCTCTTTTTTTCCCGGCGCTGGAGCCGCAATGAATGCAGTTCATATTGCACTGAAGCGTCATTTCCCAGACACAGCTGACCGGTGTGTGTTTTGTCATTTTTATTTCTCAATTCATGTTGTCCCAAAGCTTAATGGTCAGTCGTCAGAGATGACACCGCATTTATCATTCCGGCGGCTGCCATTAAGCTTTGGAGTGTCATAATTTGCTTCAATCAAATTATGATTGAGGCCCCATGTACTTTACCACCGGCCCCATGTATTTTACAACGATCGGGCCGAAATATTTGTAATTTCCTTCTTTCTCCGTTCCCACCTGTCCTGAAATAGCTCCGACGACAAAATCAAAGCCGAGATTGCTTCTTATGTGCCAGAAAGGCTCTTTTGTCTCAGGATGGGTCAACGGCCAGGCCAGGCTCATATTGGTAAAATGATCTCCGCAATTTGCTTTTTTGAATAAGGCGATGGCGTCTTTATAAGTTATTTTATATCCGTTAAAAGCTACAATGCCCAGCGGACAGGGAATCGGCATCGGATGAGACATTCCGATTAATGGCGGCTCCGCGGCATAATATTCATAGCATGTTCCGGCGTCATCCTTGATAACGTAGTCAAAGCCGAGAACGTCTGAAGCATCTTTTCCGCTGCCATTTTTTATTTTTGCGACCTGCCGCATTAAACCGATAATTTTAACACCGGAACTCTTCGCGACTTGAGAGACTAAATCTTCAAAATGTGACATAAAATCCTCCTTGTGGAAATTAAAGACGTTTTTTAATTGATAACGTTTTAATCTGGAGACATGAAGTTTCCAAACCTTCACAAATTGAAGGCTGCGGCCCTGGCCGCAGCGGGAAACCGCAATAATTTGACGGCGTACAATTTGCCGGTTCATCCATTGAGAGCGCCGTTTTAAGTGATAATAACATAACAGCAAATTGTCGACAGATCACCTACCTGATCAGGTACGTTTTCAGACTCTTTTGCCCATATCAGCCTTCTCGGCTGGTGGATCTTCGGGGATTTTAAATTCTTTATGCGGCCATGTTTTGGAAATAGATATTGACATTAAAATAGTTTTATTCTATAGTTACGCGTCATAAAAAAGATCCTGATAAAACGGTTTTCTTTAAATATTATAACGCGTATTTTATCTGATTCCTTATAGTAACCTTCACGCTGTGTTAGAACATTTACGGAATATGTCATGGAAAAAGATAAAGGTCTGAAAAAAGTCTTATCAAAGAAAGATGCAATTACCTTATTGGAATTGATCGATGCCTCAAATCGCGTCACCGATCTGGATGATTTCTTCAAACTGATGGAAAGATTGAAGAGCATTATTCCGTATGACAGCGCGGTTGGCGCCCTTGCGAAAATGGATCATAACTCAACGATAACTTCTTATGAAACGATCAATTTTAATTATCCAAGCGAATGGCTGTCTCTTTACAGAGACAAAAACTATCATTGTATTGATCCCCTGATAAGGCATAATTATAAATATTTCAATGTCCAGTACTGGACCGAGACTTACAGGTTATATGATACACCGAAAGATTTCATCTCCGGCGCGGAAGACTTCGGGCTGAGATCCGGTTGTGCCCATGGCATGAGAAATTTATCCGGCAACAGAGGGAGCATATTTTCCTTTGCCGGTTTGCACATAGAACCCAACAGCAGAACGGAAATTATTTTATCATACCTCATTCCCCATTTTCATAATGTGATTGTCAGGATATTGGAGAATGTGAATAAAAAATCAAATATTATGCTGCTGCCGAGAGAAAAGGAAGTGCTGAACTGGATAAAGCAGGGGAAAAGCACATGGGATATTTCCTTAATCCTCGGCATCAGCGATAATACGGTAAAGTATCACATCAAGAATATTTTCAAGAAGCTTGACGCTGTAAATAGGATTCAGGCTGTCGCAACTGCCGTACAACAGGGGTTGATCGACCTTGACTGAACCATTTCAATAAATCCGGCCGCGTCTCTGCGTTTATCGCTTCGAACTTATCCCAGTCAAGAATGGCCGCCGTTGCCAGTATTCCGTCCGGCATGATATTCGGCGGGCCTATTGTATCGCATGTAATACCCTGCTTACAAAGAAGTTTATAAAATTTATATTCCACTTCAAAATAAAGGTATCTTATTCCGTTATTCCGGCACCACTGATAAACGCCTTTATATAGAAACATGGAAATCATTCCTGTGTTAAAGTTGTTCTGCAACACGTGATTTCTTGCCTCCGGAATGACGCATAACCTCGACAATTCGGCCGTATCGCTTTCTTTTCTGATTGTGTGTTCAGGACTGACCAGAAATGAAAATACCTCTTCCAGCATAAAACATTTTTCCGGCATGATGATCCGGATAAATGCCATTAACTGGTTATGTTTATTAAATACACCGAGAAAAACAGCGCCATCGTCAAATTTGTCGATCTCCAGGGACGTTTCCGTTTCCGGAACCCATTTCAGTTCCCTGCAGAAAATTTTGTGTCTTAATCGATAGGCCTGTGCCTTTTCATTTTCATGGGTCAGATTTTTTATGACAAGACCGCTTTCTTCAATATTCAGGCTTGAAGTTGCCTCTGTGTCAAATCGATTATAGCATTCTTTTAAAACTTGCATGACTTACCCTCCTTTTTTTAGTTGCGTTAATTATGTTTTGAAATAACTGATAACACTGAAGATAGACCTTTATGGTGGCAAAGACATATTATATGGGTTCAAACGTCACATATAAAACAACCGGGTCATTTATGCCTAAAGTAAGAAAGGATAACGTGAAAAAGGCAACTACCCCAATGGGTAGGTGTTGCCAAAGTTGGGATTTGGTATGATATTTACAAGTTATATTGGACTTGTGCTTATATATCAAGAAGATGAGGATAGAGAAAACGTATTTCGAATCGCGAAAAAAGAATGACGCAGGGGAAAAGGAATAATAGAGAGCTGATGGCTATAAGCTGTCAGCTCTCTATTATTTTAGTTGAACGTTGAACCTGGGGCATCATCTCAGGGAGGAGGGAAGCAGGGGAGAGTCATCTGAATCCGGCTCTCCCCTGCTTACCAGGCAACAAAAGGGTTCTTTACAGCATCCCCGGGAAGATAGAGGCGTCCGCCTCAATCAGGGCGGATTCATTATTAAGAATGGCCTCGGCCATGCTGAAGTACTTCGGAAACTCCGTGCCGATAAAAAAGCGCGAGGCAAGGATTTTCCCGCGATAAAAAACGGCTTCACGGTTATCTCCGATTTTTTCATCATGGGAATCATTAACGGCTGTTTGGGTCATCTCATTGGTTCGTGACGTTGCCACAGTCAGATTCCATAGATGCATCCAGCCCAGGCAGAGCGTAAACAATGCTTTCTGAAAAAGGGTTGCCTGACCCAAAATGGCCGGAAGATTTCCGGAAACGAATTGCTTATTCAGGAATGTGACGATGTCATCCAGTTTTTCCAGCGCATCCTGAAGGGACATCCAATATTTATCTTCCACAAGGTCTTTTGCCATGCCGAGTGTTTCCCGAACCTTCTTTCTGAAAATCATCAGATTGTATTGATTTTTGTCCATCAAGACTTTTCGCATCAGCAAATCGATGGATTGAATTCCGTTGGTCCCTTCAACAATACTCAAAATTTTGCAGTCACGGGCGTATTGTTCCACGGGATAATCCCGGCAATAACCGTATCCGCCATGGATCTGGATCGATTCGGCAGTGACATCCCAGGCCGTGTCGGTATTGCCCGCCTTGCAAAGCGGCGTGAGCAATTCCGCCATCGCCCGGGCTTCCCTGCCCGCTTCACCCTTGTTAAGGGCGGCAACATCGAGGTTCTTCCCGAGAAAATAGGTGAGGATTCGCATTCCTTCCGAATAGGCTTTCATCCGCAGGAGCATTCTCTTCACGTCGGGATGTTCGATAATCGGCGTCTGCGGCGCTTTGGGATTAAAAAGCTCGGTCACGTGCGTACCCTGAATCCTGTTTCCGGCGTAAGCCGCGGCATGCATATAAGCGGCGCTGGAGGCGGCAAGTCCCTGGAGTCCCACAAAAAGCCGTTCCTCATTCATCATCTGAAACATCTGCCGCATACCCTTTTGCTCTTCGCCGAGGAGATAACCTGCGCACCGGTCATTTTCGCCGAATGACAGTGTGCAGGTTGAAAGACCGTGGATGCCCATTTTATGCTCAATCCCCGTGCAAATGAGGTCATTGCGTTTTCCGGATGTCCCGTCAGATGCCGGAATATGTTTGGGGACGATAAAAAGTGAAAGTCCCCTGGTACCGGGGGGATCTCCGTCAATCCGCGCCAAAACCATGTGAATGATATTTTCCGCCAGATCGTGTTCTCCGCCGCTGATGAAGATTTTCTGTCCGCTGATCATGAACTCGCCGTTCTTTTGACGCGTCGCCCTGGTTTTTACGTTACCCACTTCGGAACCGGCGTCCGGTTCGGTAAGACACATCGTCCCCCCCCATTCACCGGATAGCATCCTGGGCAGATAAAGCCTTTTTTGTTCCTCGCTGCCGAAGGAATGCACAAGCTGCGCGGCGCTGCCGGTCAGCAGAGCGTAAAAGGTCAGGGACCCGCAGGCCGAACAAAAATATTCCTTGCAGGCCAACGAGATGGCCAGGGGCATGCCCAACCCTCCAAAGGCCGGGTCGTCCGAGACGCCGATGAATCCGGCCCCGGCCATGGCTTTATAAGCCGGCTTGAAGCATTCGGGTGTTGTCACGGCCCCGCTGTCCCGGTCGTAGCTGACGCCGGTATGATCGCCTTCGGCATTGACGGGATATAACTGCTCAACGGCTATTTTTTCGGCCAGACGAAGGGTATCTTCGTAGATCTCACGATCATGGCCGGAATACTTTTCATATTGATTCAGCTTGTCCACCGCGAGAATTTCGAACAGGACATATCGCATATCCCGGGAATCCAACAACAAATTATTCATCATATCACCTCGTTGACGTTGTATATTTGAACAGGTTCAGCCCCGTGCGTTTTCCCGCTTCGCATCAATAAGTTCCAGAAGCGCCTCGATGCGCCCGAAGACAGTTTCCTCGGTGTATTTTCTTACATCGGCGTGATCAACATCGATCATCACGGCCGGTATGTCCAGTTCCCGGGTGACACGCTTCAACATATCCATCTGCATGATCGAATAAACCTTGCAACTCCTGTTGCTGGCAAAGACGACGCCATCGATTCCGACTTCCTTGATGGCCTTTTGCATCGAGTGGTAGCGCAGTTCAAGGCCGTGGGGACAAACGGAAAAATTCTGCGTCCGCGCCATGTACCAAAGCGGATCGCCGCCGTCATAAGCATACAGGTCGAATTCGCCTTCCAGGCTTCCCATGCAATAAGTATAGGAGGCAGCGATGATGTTGGCATGGAGTTCTGCCAGACGCGCCGACATTTTGCTCAGTTGATGCCACGGGGCGATATTGTCCCAGAGGAGTCTGTATTTTTCGCCGGGCACGGGGAAAATGCCCCGGGCAATGTTCTCCTCGGTTTCCTCAGCCAGAAGCCGGTAATGCTCGGCCAGTTCTCTTGACCCCCGCGATGTCAGGAATGGCGCCATCTGCACGAAGGAATCGAAAACGGTAAGCCCCGACGGCCGGTGTGCCGCGGTTTTCAGAAAACGTTTCCACTGCGTCAAGGCTTCTCTGGAGTTCTGTACCGCTTCACGGAAACGATCGGCGTCAAACCGCTGGCCGCTCATCCTTTCAATGGTGGCAATGAGATCACGGAATTGAGACAGGATGTAATTAAGATCCTGCTCTTTCTGCCGCTCATAGCAGAACGGCACATCCAGAATAAAATGCGGCGTTCCCCACTCGCGGTGATAGACATCAAACCATTTCACCAACAGCGAGCAGTTATTGTTGTCTGAAACCAGAAGATGCGGTTTCGGCAGGCCGAAGGCCGGCGAATCTTTTCCGCCGTCAAAGGCCGTACCCAGGTCAATTCGCGCGTAGGAGCACAGATCCGGCGAAAAACCGTTTCCCTCCGCCTTTTCACATTGCAGAGGGCCAACGCCTTTTCCCGCGCTCATGGCCGCGTGACTTTCCGGCACCGCGTAAACGACATTCTCAAAGCCGCTGAATATTTCCGCGGGGACAACGATGGCAATCCACACGACAAAGGCGCCATTTCCCGCCTTCTGATGCAACTGCATATAATCATTTAACATGATTTTGCTCAGCCGTTTACCGGCGGCCGTCTTCCGGCGCCCGGCTTTTTCTTCCCGTTCTTCCGGCATATTAACCTCCTGTACGTTCAGCCTTTCAACATTTCAAAAAACGCTTCCATGCGCGTCACGAAGGCTGCGCTGTTTAAGTTATCTTCAATGGAAAATTCCAGCGGCAGCGTGGAGACGCCCATTTCTTTTAATGTCTTTTCCAGATAGGGAATCTCAAAGTATTCATCTTCACAGAATTTTTCGCCGATAAACACAAACCCTTTGGCCTTCGCGCCGGCCACGATGTTTTTGACCGCTGCGATCCGTTCATCCGCTGAATACAGCAGGGTCGGGCAGGGAAAGTGATGGCGGTAGAAATCGACATAATAACTGCACGGGTTATCCACCGTCTCCGGGGTATAATCATAAGATCGGCGCTGTGAGGCGATATCGTTTCCCGCTACCCGAAACCCGGCATCTTCAAGGGCGTCAATCAAGACGGGCGGAGGCGGGAGGATACCGCTGACAACAATCGCGGCGGCAGGCGGGGGAAAAACGGAGTCACCCCCGAACAGGGGATATTCTTTAAGAATGGATCTCATCAGCTTAACATGATGTTCGACAGGGGTAAAACAGCCTTCCCGAACGATCCGGGAGAACCATCCGTAGCTGATGGCGCCTCGCGCGACCTGTCTCTCCAGTTCTTTGCACAGCGACCTCATTTCCCGGTAAAGCGCGACGCTGTCCCGGAATTTATCCGGAGAGAACACGACACCGAAGGTCTCTTCCAGTTCTTCTATTAATGAAAGAATTTTCGCGCGGAAATAACCTGACGTTTGGGTCTGTTTTCGGGGAGTCATGGGAATGTGCATTTTGAATACGGGAAGCGATCTGCCGGTTTCCTCAAGACCGCAGTGAAGAATTTCAGGAAGGTTGCGAAGGGTATCGCAGGCATTGTACATGAATAATCCGTCCAGGATCCGGCCCCGATCCGAAAGCACAAATTCCACCAGATGCCGCGCGACGGAACAGGCATAGCTCTGAATGTGACGGTCGGCCGTCGCAAACGTCTTCACAGAATCCTTGAGTCCCCATAACACGACCGGTGTCAGCCCCATGGAATGGAAAAGCTCCAGCGGAGGGTATAGAGGAAAACACCCGATGATCCTGCGGCCATTTTCTTTAAGGGATTTCATTTCATTATCCGGAACCATAATCTCTGACCTCTCAACTGACCTGGATGGCGCTGTCGCCCCAGTATTTTTTTCGCAGATCTTTTTTCAATATTTTCCCCGTCGGCGTCCGGGGAATCGCTTCCACAAATTCCACCGATTTCGGGATTTTGTACTTCGCCAGGCGCTCCTTGCAGAAATCGATGATGTCCCCGCCATTTTGCCGGGCGTCTTTTTTCAGCACGACAATCGCCATGACCGATTCACCCCATTTCTCATCGGGCACCCCGATCACCGCGACATCCTGAATATTTTGCATTCCGCGCAGAACTTCCTCGATCTCGACAGGATACACATTGACGCCGCCTGTAATGATCATGTCGTTGAGCCTGTCGACGATATAGTAATAGCCGTCTTCATCCTGACGGGCGATGTCTCCCACGGTAGCCCATCCATCTTCCAGAAAGGCGTCCTTTGTCGCCTGTTCATTGGCCCAATAGCCGCGGAACCCTCCGAGGCCGCGGGAATACAGGATGCCGGGCTCACCCGGCCTGACTTCTTTTCCATCACCGTTGAACAATCTGATCTCAAGATCATGTCCCGGCATGCCGACGGAGCGTTCCTTGCGCAACTGATCGACGTCCCGCAGACAGGTGGATACGCCGAGCTCCGTGCTTCCATAAAATTCATTGAGTTCAGCGGTTTTGAAGGCATCCTTGATTTTCAGCTTCGTGGGCGTATGAAGGGGAGCGCCTCCCGATATGAGGGTTCTCAGGGAACTGGAGTCATATTTGTTCATGACCTCCTGCGGAAGCATCATCAGCCAGTCATACATGACCGGAACCATCATCATCCAATTCACTTTGTATTTTTCGATATTCTGAAGGACTTTTTCCGGAACGTACGCGGGCATAATCACGAGCGTCCCGCCGGATATCAGCGTGGCCAGAAACCAGGCGCAGGCGCCGGCATGATACTGGGGAATGACAACCATCTGCACATCGCCTGCCCGGACTCTCCAGTCGATGCACACTGTCACGCCCGTATGATAATCCTCCATCACTCCGCGCACGGCCCCTTTGGGAAATCCCGTGGTGCCCGACGTATACAGGAGCATGTCGATCTCCAGGGGGGAGACCGATTGCCCCCGGTCTTCGGACGATGTGTTACGAATCAGCTCTTCGTAGGAGATGGTGTTTTCGACAGGCTTGTCTCCGGTGACGATAATATGCTTTAAAGCGGGAACGTCTGCTTTCGCGGCGTTCAAGGTTTCGATCAGGTCGGGGCTTGTGACGATCGCGACAGCTCCGGAGTTGTTGAGTTGATAAGCCAGTTCATGGGCTTTCAGGCTCGAACTCACCGGGGTTTTTATGATCCCCGTATGATAAGTCGCTACAAAGGTTTCGGAAAATTCAATGCTGTTTTTCAAGTATATCGCCAGGCGCTCGCCTCTGGCGATTCCGAGATCAAGCAGGCCGTTTCCCAATTTTGCACTACGTTCCCACATCTGCGCCCACGTGACGGTGCGGCCCTCGCATATGAGGGCGGGTAAATGCGGATTCTTCGCGCAATTCATTCGTATGCTGCTGATGACATTATTGGAATAACCTCCCTTCGGCCTGACGAAATCCATGCTTGAATTTTGCATATGAACCTCCTGATAAACATTTTACGATCTGTAACAAATAGTAATTGACGATCTTTGTTTTATATACTAAACATCGTTCAGCACGTCAAACATTATTTTATGTCTGACAATAATTTTGGAGGCTGACACACATTTTGATTGAAATGATGCAATTTCTTGATATGATACATAAATATGAGCCGCAAGCAGGACCGGCAAAAAGGACCCCATGAGAAAAAAAATAGACTTCAGTGAATTGAAAAAACAGGAATTGACCTCGAGGAAAAACCTGATTATGGATGCGGCACAGCGGGTTTTCGCCGGAAAAACCTTTGACAAGGTAAATATGCGTGAAATCGCGAAAGAAGCGGGCATCTCTCCGGGTTCGATCTATACCTATTTCGAGAATCAGGAAGAACTTTTTATTGAAACGTCCATGCGGGGAGCCGAGCATCTCATTAATATATTCAGGGACATGGCGAAGAAGGACGACATAAGCATTAAAGATGCCGCCATTGCCTACATCGACTTTATCACGGGAAACTATGAATACCTGAGCATGATGCAGCACAGCATGCTCTATGGAAAATTTTCGGAAGCCTTGCTGGAAAAGATCATTAAAAAATACCGCCTGCTGTTTGATCAATTTGACGCGATTATCCGCAAAGCGGCGCCCGAAGACAAAATCAGGACCTATTCCCATCTTTTTTTTGCCGCATTGAACGGTATTCTTTTTTCCTATGCGAGATTCCCCGATAGAGCCGGTGAGGAGGCGCTGACGCACATGCGGGAACTGGGCACAATACTGGCCGGTCTTTTTGAGAAAAATGCTCCGCCGGTTCATGCGACATCGCGGAAAAGGAAATCTTCCTGACGATAGAAGAACAGAAAACGCCGTTTGCGACAATTTGTGCAGACCATGTCCAATTAAGTCGTGTCCTGGTTATTGACTACACCTGCCTATACGTAACAGAGGTAATGCCGTTCAGAAATATGGATATGATTCTTTTAAAATACATTCATGATCCCCGCTGGATTAGTAAGCACTAATTTCTGAAGTGAAACAAATAATTCTGGCGGCTCGGAAATCTGATTTTTTATTTGTTCCTTCCTTAATCCTCAAACCGTTAACCTTGATGCCTATGCAAGCTTTCAATTAGAAGGTTTCATAAATCAGAGATATTTTTTGTGTCGAGATGATCAGGAGCTTTACACGTAATAATTTTCTTAACATAATATTTTTTTAAACTTGACATAGAGGTTTATTTCCATTATTTTTACACAATCTTAAACGCCAATTTCCTTAAAATAAAAAATCAAGAGAGGAGAATTTATGGACACCATTTCTGAAGCAGCCGGTTCCTCCATGTGTTCCGTTTGTGGAACAGTATTTCCTGACAGCGATCTTATTCAATATGGCGATGCCAAAATTTGCGCATCCTGTAAACCGGCTTTTTTTCAGAGGTTAAAAGAAGGAGTGGCGCTGCCGATAGGATTTAATTATGCGGGATTTTGGAAGCGCGGTGGCGCAGTATTCATTGACGGTATTATTCTTCTGATCATCAACTTATCAATGTTATTGGCTTTTGGGCTTAAATTATTTGTCACAAAACCAGCAGCCGCAGAAATGCCTCTCAGAAATACTTTGACGATAGTGCAATATATTATTTCCTTTGGATATGAAGTGTTTTTCATCGGTAAATATGGCGCAACGCTCGGAAAAATGGCTTTGAAGATTAAAGTAATCAACGCCGATGGAAGCAAAGTCGGTTATTTAAAAGCGGCGGGGCGCTATTTTGCTAAAATTTTAAGCGGTATTATTCTTGCAATAGGCTATTTCATGGCCGCTTTCGATGATGAAAAAAGAGCTTTGCATGACCGTATCTGCAATACCCGCGTGATTCTGAAGACGAAAGATTAAAATGGATATTCGTTCAATCAATTGTTCAAAATGCTCTGTGCCGCTGCCGCAGGAAATGTTCAACCGTGCTGATTTTACGAATTGTCCGTCCTGTCATTCGTTGATTATGATCAGAACATTTTCCGCGCTGCAAAAAAATATATCAGCGCCGCATGCGGAAAATATTTTATTGGATGCCGAAGCGGGCTGTTTTTTCCATCCGCAAAAAAAGGCTGTGGTGGCATGCGCCACGTGCGGCAGATTCCTCTGTTCTTTATGCGATATTGAATTTGACGGCGGCCATATTTGCGCATCTTGTCTGGAAGCGGGCAAAAAAAAGAAAAAAATTAAAAATCTGGAAACACATCGCGTTCTTTATGACGGCATTGCTCTTTCCATGGCGATACTGCCATTGTTGTTCTTCTGGATTACAATTATCACAGCTCCAATAAGCATTTATGTTGCCATCAGGTACTGGAGGGCGCCCACCAGCATTATCCGCCGCACAAAAGTTCGATTTGTTTTGGCGATATTATTTTCCGGTTTGCAGCTTGCGGGGTGGACTTATTTTATTACGAGATTCATAAAATAGATTGTTTACATTTTGGCACAATCATTTAAGAAAGATTTATTAGAATGGCAGAAAAAGAATATAAGAAATTACCGGGCGGTGGGACAAAACGAGGAGCTTTTCTTGATGTTGTTCGAACACGAACAAGTCTTTGGCAGGGGAAAGATCACTTGCTTTACCTGTCCTCAACCGGTTACACTGAAGATTACAAACGATTCTACTATGGCGATATTCAGGCCATCACCATTCGTAAAACAATACGCTACATGGTCTGGAATATCATCTTGCTGACGTCTTTAGTCAGCTTCGGGGCGGCTGCATATAGTTATAGCGAAAAATTTCTGGCAGTCTCACTATATACTGTAGCATTTTTTTCCTTTCTGTTTCTTGTTATCAATTTATTAATGGGACAAACATGCATCTGCGAGCTTTACACGCAGGTTAGCACTGAAGAATTGTATTCACTGAAACGTCTCCGTACAGCGAAGAAAGTCATAAATATCATTACGCCGTTGATTGAGGAAAAACAGAGAGACCTTCCCTCTGCGGCCAGCAACCTTTCCTCATCGAGTGCGGAGTCCAGGGTTAATCAATGAGCGACATAGCTTTAAGGCGCTGTTTTAATCACCCCGAACGGGAAGCGGCGGTAATTTGCCCCGAATGCAAAAAGAGTTTTTGCCGGGAATGCGTCACTGAACATGATGACCGGATGCTCTGCGCTCAGTGTTTGCAGAAGCTTCTAAAAACACCTTTTATCAAACGTTTCCGTTTGAGATACTTGAAAAAATTTGCTCAATGCCTGCTGGGATTTTTAATTGCCTGGATATTTTTTTATTATCTGGGCGAAATATTACTTTCCATTCCGGCGTCATTTCATGAAGGGACTATCTGGAAAAGATTTGAAGCGAGCGATAAATAATGAAAAAAAAAGACAGGACAGAGGAAAAAGGAGCTATCGAAATCATCGAAGAAGCAACGCATCTTTTGCGTCTGTTGCCGGCTGATATATATGCTCTGTATTATCTGGGAAGCCTGCCTTTTATCCTCGGGTTCCTTTATTTCTGGACGGATATGAGCCATGACGCCTTTGCCGGCCAATATGCCGCCGAAGCCGCTTTTTCATTGACTGCGCTTTATATCTGGATGAAATGCTGGCAGTCCGCTTTTTGCACCCGTCTCCAGGCTCATTTACAGGGCGATTCTCCGCCAAAATGGACGTTGCGGCGGATCTTGCGCCTGATTGCCTTGCAGACAGCTATTCAGCCGATCGGCTTAATTGCCCTGCCCGTATCTTCGATATTAATGCTGCCTTTTGCCTGGGTGTATGCTTTTTTTCACAATGTCTCCGTGACAGGAAATGGAAAGCATTCCGACATAAAAGAAGTATATCTGGAAGCCTGGCATCAGGCTAAACTATTCACCGCGCAGAATCATATTTTTATCTTGATTTATTCACTATGCGGCATTTTCGTTTTTCTCAATATAGCAATTATTATTTATCTCTTTCCCCTGCTGATCAGCACATTTCTGGGTATTGAGACTTCCTTTTCCAGAGCGACATGGGGAATGTTAAATACTACATTGCTGATGGCGGCAATCGGCGTGTCTTATCTGGCGCTCAATCCTCTTGCAAAAACTGTTTATGTGCTGCGCTGCTTCAATGGTCAATCTCTGCAGACCGGGGCGGATTTGAAAGTCGAGCTGAAGAAATTTGCTGATTTTGCGAAGGTTGTTGCCCCGGTAATTCTTCTGTTCTTTATAAGTTTCGGATGGCCCGTAAATACAGTTTCAGGCGCCCAAAACGATGTTGCCGCAGTGAACAAACCGTTAACGCATTCCGTCATTTCCGCCTCTGAGCTGGACAAATCAATTAATGAGGTCATCAGCAAAAGAGAATATAGCTGGAGGATGCCGAAAGAAAAAATTGTCAAAAAAGAAGAAAGCGGCATTATCGGGAAATTCATTTCCGGATTGATAGATACGATAAAGGACTGGTTAAAACCATTAATAAAATGGCTGAAAAGCGCAATGAAGTGGATTCTGGAAAAGATACTTGGCTGGTCAGAATATGCACACGCTAAAGATTCATCACCCGGAAATTGGATGCAATCATTGCGTATTGCGCTTTACGCCCTGATTGTTATTGCAGCTTTAGTTCTTGGATTTGTTTTATGGCGCGTCTTAAAAGCATACCGGCCGGATAAAACAGCGGCGACGGCATCTTTGACTGCTTCCAGGCCGGATATACTCAGGGAAGACACTCTGGCCGATGAACTGCCGGCGGATAGCTGGCTGAAAATGGCGGAAAATTTAATGACCATGGGCGATCTTCGTTCCGCCCTGCGGGCATTTTACCTGGCCAGTCTTTCCCTGCTGGCCCAACAAAAAGTAATTGTCATTGCCCGCTTTAAGTCCAACAGGGAATATGAGCGGGAACTTTATCGCAAGGCGCATCATGCGCCCGAACTGCTTGCCGCCTTTTCCGGCAACATGCATACTTTTGAAGGTATCTGGTACGGGAATCATCAGGTCACCGGCGATACGGTCCGTCTCTTCAAGGAAAACCAGACAAGGATAACGGCTATTGCGAATAAATTATAAAATAAAAATATTCCTCCTGTTGATTGTTTTAACGTCTTTTGCCGCCGGTTTGGCGCATCTCTTTATTTTGCGCTTTGAAGAGGGTGATGTCTATCCGCCCTACTCATCATTGCGTGCCGATCCTCTGGGGAGCAAGGCTTTTTATGAAAGTCTTGTCAATCTTAAGGGCGTTGAAGTCAGCCGCAATTACGAACAGGAAGATAAAATTGATAATGTTTATGAATCGACATTATTTTATTTTGGAATGCAATCAAGCTATCTGCATGACGCGCCGGAAAGAGATGTTAAAATGCTGGAGAGTATCGCCGCCGCCGGGGGCCGCATTGTTCTTTGCTTTTTGCCGCAATCCGGTGAGACCCCGGTGCATGATGACAAATGTAATGACAAAAAAAATGAGGATAAGAAAGAAGATGACAAGTCAAAAAAGCCGGAAAAAGAAGACAGCCTGTTCAAGCGTGTTGAGCTGACATCCCGTTGGCAATTTGATACCGGCGTTTTGCAATCAAGTTCTGCGGCAAATCAGGCATTTTTGTCTCCTTCCTTTTCCTCGACGCTGCCGCAAAATATTTCCTGGCACTCATTAAATTATTTCACGATTAACGGCAATGAGTGGATTTCCGTATATGAAGTTAATGGTCATCCTGTCATTATCGAAAGAAAATTTGGCCGCGGCAGCCTTGTTCTGGCCACCGATTCCTACTTTCTCAGCAATGAAGCGATGGTTAAAGAAAGGCACCCGGAACTTCTGACATGGCTTTCCGGTTCTAATAAAAAGATTATTTTTGATGAAACACATCTGGGTCTCAATGAAAACAAAGGCATTGTCTCGCTTTTTCGTAAATATAATCTGCACGGCCTTTTCCTGGCCATTTTAGTTTTCGGAATACTTTTTATATGGCACAATGCGTTTAGTCTTGTCCCTGCCAGGCCTGATCAGGGGAATAGAAAAGACGATGAAATTGCCGAGGGAAGGGATTACCTTTCCGGATTTACAGGCATGCTCAAACGAAATGTTTCTCCTGCCGCCCTGCTGTCCATTTGCGTTGAAGAATGGGAAAAAAATATAAGGCACGGACGCCGGAGACAAGACGGCAAAGCAGAAAAGATCAAGTCGCTTATTTGCGGGCAGCAGGGCCATCATTTAAAAGAACAGAAGATCATCGCAAACTATAACGAAATAAGTAAAATTTTAGCAGAGAGGAAATACTCATGATTGATCAAATTCAAAATGTATTAGCGGCGGCAAGAAAAGAAGTC
>JBEKJX010000019.1:0-20216 GCA_050011015.1 Smithella sp. | reverse complement strand
CGAATGCCTGATTGAAAATTACTTTAAATGTGTTGTATATGGCTTGTAAACTTGCCTGATTGATTATCATTTTGTTACCTCCATGTTTTTTTAGATTGTCACGGCGCGCCAGGCGCGCCTCGCAATGACAAAATTAATTATACGGTTGTTAATGTTGCTCCATCATTTGACAATACGCGCCAGCAAAGGGCGTTTGCCACTTTAACCGCGATTAAAACAATCGTCTGGCCCGCAGCGGTAAGAGCAATTGTATTATTGCCGGTGGTATTGATTGCCGATGCTGCTGTGATTGTGCAATTACCGACCTTCGTCTTGAAACTGATAGCCAGAATCGTTCCCGATTTGGAGGGGATGGCCAGTGTACGCGTTTCAGTACCTGCCGTTACAATAGGAACATTTCCGGATCGCGCTACAGGAATTGCGCCTGATGCGCCGGGATCCGCAGTTTCAATCGGGACAGCCGGGTATATTTCCTGGAGCGCATCTTCCACATCAATCTGAGCGGTAAAGTTACCGGCATCCGTGATCGCGATCGATGATGCCGAGTGAGCGTCGGCAACTTTGGCAATATGGACGGCAACATCGGCCTGTTGAATTGCGGGTTCGATATCGATAAATGCGTGAGTTGCATCGACATACTCGGCAATCACGCCGCAGAAAATCTTATTGGTAACATTGGCGGTTAAATCGACTGTTTCATCGTCAACCAGAAATACATCCGCGCCGACATTGGCCTGTGTGATTGCATGACCCAGTGTGGCATAGACAAGGCCGCGCCGCCATAATAATCCATTCAAAGCGCCATTGGCTCCCAGCGAATTATCAACATACAAACGGGATATTCCCTGAAAGATCAATCCTGCCGTATCCGCACCGGGAACTAAAAAGCCAGCCGAATTTACGCATGTCCATGCGCCTGAATAGATTATTTTTCCTGTTGCGACCGGAGGGCCAATCTCCTTGCCTTCCTTGATTTGAGCTTTTATATCTGCCGATAATGAGCCGCGCTGGTTGAATAATGGCCGACCGAAATCGCGTCGGCGGTTCGGATCTGTTAAATACGTAAGCAGCAGTATTATCATCGCCGCTATAATTAAACCGATTAAATGAGTGATCATGTTTTTCTCCTTTTCTGCTTTTTATTTTAATTGCCACATTGCTTGTGGCGTTCCTCGCAATGATAGTTAATTATTTATCGAACTTCTTGAATGTTTCCAGATCGACACCCATCATTTTGTTGACGGCTGTCTGTGATTCATCCAACGCGCCTTCGGCAGGAGCTTCGCCGGTGATGACTCTACCCATCACAACAACCACAGGCGCTTTGGCGACAAAGACTTTGAATCCTTCCAGATCGGACTCGGCATATTTATCGGCCCATTCCTTCTGCGCTGGTGTGATCTTTCCTTCCTTCATGGCCAATGCCACAACTTCGGCGGCATCTTTGGCCGAAAGCGTTTTCTTTATATCCGCCAATTCCTGGGCAAGCGTACCGACCTGCGCATGGGATTGTTTCATCGCCATGATTGTTCCGGTTACTTCGGCCTCAGTCGCCGTTTCCGCCAATTCCAGCGCGGTCAGCACGCTTTTATTGGCCACAATTTGCACAGTGTCTTTTAATTTGTTCACAAGAACCTGTACTGCATCGGCGATTTGTTCTTCAGTTGCATCCGCCGCCAGTTTCAACATAACCTTCAATTTATTCATGTGTGTTGCCTCCTTTTGGTATTTTCCGATTTTAAATTTTTCCTCCATCTTATCCAAGCGGGCTGTTATCTTCGCCCGTTCTTCCGTACTGTATTGTTCCTGATCCTTTGCTTTTCCCCAGTATGATGCGGCGGATCTGGTATGATCTGCATCCGGGCATGGATAGCGGTAATTAACCGGATCAAGAAATTCCTCATCCGGCACATTTGACCATTGTCCTGGTTTGGTTATATTTCCGCCATCCTTGATGCCTATGCCGTATTTGCTGCTGCGTTCCTGTTGAGCACTATGCGCGGCATCCAGTCCCGCTTTATTCACAAGCGGCACCATGCCGTCGATATTCGGTTGATTGGTAAGAGCCACGTTGATGAGACGCACGATTTTGGAATCGAGTTTTCTTTGGGCGACTACTGGCGATACGTATTTATATTCTTTGTTAATCAGATATTGCTTTGCTTTTTCCGTCCAGTTGACAACGGCCCATATGCCGTCTTTGCCTTTGTCGATCAGTTGGGTGATCCATCCGGCTGCGGGTGCTTCGGTTCCCTGCAAGGTCTGATGCTCATAATCAATCACCATTTGATTTTTATGCGCTTCGAAGTCCGCAATGATCGCGGCGGCGCTTTCTTCATCACAGGTAAAAGGCCCTTTGGGCGTATTGACTTTAATGCCGTAAGGAATCACCTGAATTTCTTTCGGTACAATGCCATTGAGATCTTTGCAGCTTAATACAAACAAATTATCCATGTTTAAACTCCTCTATGACTTAAATAATTTTGCATTCCATCCCGGTAAAGATCGTCTCCGTTGACGGAATCTTTAGCTTTGCGCACGAAAGGATTGCCTCTCATGCCTTTGGTGGATCTGACGGGATGCCGGGCTCCCGGCCAGAAAAGAGCCTTTTTTGTTGTGGGCACGATCTTTGTTTTGTGCGGCCCGTAAAGGCCGGTACCGTCATGAACCCATTCGGCATATGGTGCGGTGAATGCGAGCGTCCCGCGGCTTCCGTCATCATTCACATTGCTTGTGCGCGTGCGCGCCAGATTGCTCGTGCGCTTCGGCGCATCCTTGACGGCGACGGCTTCAACTGTAGTGAGCCAATTGGTCATGCCAGCCTTTCGCGCCGGTTTCATATCGCCTTGAAGGCTTTTAAATAATTGGTTGGGATCCTGATTTAATGTCATCGATATTTCCATGCGTTTATCCCTTCACAACCCGCTTGATTACGATGCCGTGGCAATGCGGATGATATGGCGGCAATAATCCGCGTCCCGCGATCGCGCCGACATTGGCGACGGTCGGCACGATTGTTTTCATATCCGCCGCATATTGATCCGGTGTCATAGCGGCCTGTTTGGTCATGGTATTGTAGGCATTAGCCACGCTGATAACTTTGCCATTCATGGCCGCGCAGAAATCGCATTCCGATGTAGGCTCATAAACTTCCAGTTCGGTTATCCCGGCTTCATGGAGCTGCGCCGTTGCCGCCCAGTTCTGTGTGCGTGTTACTGATGTATCGATGATGCGGCTGACCTGGTAATCTTCGAGATCTGATAATTTCTGGCCGAAGAGATCCCGGAATGCCTGATAATTTCCCGGCAACGCTCTTCCGAATAATCCGGCACCCTCTTCAAGATAACGCTCGGATAAAAAGGCTTTAACCGAAGCGATCGCATCATCATTCTGGATCCACTTCGAAACATAAAAATTATCCACTTTGGAAAGGAAGTTCATGGCGCGCAGATCCGCGCCTCCGAATTCCGCTACTGCCGCAGGATTAGGATTGCGGTATGCCTTATAGATTTCTGAAACGGCATTCTTGATGACGTTTCGATCGGTGACACTTAATGCCACGCCGAGAATGCTCTGTACGGCTGCGGTAAATTCCGCCTGCGTGGGAGGCGTTTTCTGTTTTTTTAAATAGGCTTCGATTTCATCGAGCGCGCCGAAGCGTGCATTTTGCAGGGAAGGTTTAAGCGCCGCCATGTAGGAGGCAACCCAGTCGGGAGCATCACCCGCGTTATTGGCCATGATGATCAGTTCTTTATTGGCACTCAAGTCAAAAGTCCCGGAATTGGATTGCGCCGGTTGCAGCGTCTTTTCATTTTTAACAGGTGTCGGGATTCCGAAGCGGTCATGAATATGAGAAATCGGAATATCGGTAAAATTGGCGTCTTTAACCAGAACGCCGTAGACGCGGGCGATCTTTTCGAGATCTTCGCCTTCTTCAAAATGCAGTTTTAATGTCGGAATGCCTTTGTCCGGGCCGTAGTTGAAGATTACCCAGGGTTTGAGCAGTTGAAATTTAAGTGTCTTCATGGCGCTTTTGGAATCGGATTCCAAAAGATCATGACGGACGTTTTCGGAAGCGTTTTCACCGCCCAGTTTCCCCGGTGTGCTTTCCGAGGATCCTGTATGGCCTAAAACGCTCTTGCTCATTCCCTTTTCGCAATACTCGGCAAAATCCATAAATGTTTTTGTGTCGCCGCGCAGTTTTGATTCGACAAGTTCAATAATCATATTATCCGAGATTACGGCTGCGGCATCGACGCCCAGGTTGAAAACTGCTCTTTTGAGTGTTTCCTTCTCTTCATTGCTTGAGCCGGGTTTGTATTTGCCGACGCGCATGGGCACGGAAAACAGTTCATTGAAGATGAGCCAGTCCTTGATATCGTAATTTTTAAACAGATACATATAACTGCACGGCCTTAAGAGTCCGCCGCGCGCGGTCGCGCCTGAACGTGCGCGATATTTATGAAATATAAATTTATTGGGAATTAGTTCTTCTCCCCAGACCGGATTGTCGATGGTGAGTAGGCGCGGATATTCTAAAAGAATGGTAGGCGTATTGAAAGTAAAACGCCGCTGATGAATCCACTTGATCTCATTCGACCAGATCTGGCCTTCCGACATATCCCACATGATTTCCTGAACTGCGAAACCTTTCCCGATCGCATCGACCATATCCAGAATGGCCTCTTCGAAGTTTTCTATGTAATCGATCATCTCGGCTGCGGCTGTGGCTATTTTTTTGTCCTCATCGGAATCGGATGCCGGTAGAACCTCCCAGTCTAAACCGCATACGGCAAGTTTCCGCGTTTGCATGACGCTGCCCAGATGCAGATCCTTTTCTTCCATCTCTTCGAAAAGTTCTGCCTGGCGCATCATATTGCCCTGATCGGCCTCTTTGAAGATGGTTGCAAGGCGCTGCGGGGTCAATCCCTGGGAAGGATAATCCGAGTACCGATCTCGGATGGTCTGAACGGCCACTTCTTCCAAAATCGGCTTATTGGATTTGATTTCCCGATTATACTCGTCGACCAGCATGATTATTTTACCCTTATTCCGCCCAAAATTATGTTTATAAACAGTGTCAAGAAAACTCCCGCCCCAATGGTGCCAAAAACCGGCTGAATCGTTTGTGGGGCATTAAAAACATCCCTTTTTGAAAAAAGCTCGTCCCTCATTTTTATGTTCGTCATCGGTTCCATCATCAGTCCCGTTTCCCGATGCCATTCTTGGACTGACTGTTTCATATTCACCCATGCCGCCGCCCCATTCCTGCCGGGTGGCAAACCAGGCCATCGCACCGGCTATGCCGGAATCGCCGTGTCGCTTTTTATTGTCCTTGCCTTTCTGCCGGATCTCCGGAAGTTTGGCGACGCCCTTGATGACTTTAAATGCCCGGTGATCTTCGATAACGTCGGCGTCTCGCGCCAGCATAATTGTTTCATCCTCAAATGCGGCTTTATAGGCTGGCATGTTTTCGCGGTACCATTGCTCGGTGAGCATCACCTGGGCGATTCTATCGGCGCCGTATTTCTGCATGGCGCGTTCGGCGAGATACTGGCCGTTGCCTCTGGCATCCAATGCACCATAACGGAAACGCGGCAGGCGGTCGCAGATGTAATAGAAGATCTGCTCCTGCTGCTGGAATGGAATGTTGCGTAATTCAAGAATGAAGAGCGCCTTCCAGTTGGCGCTTTGCTGTTCAAGTAGTGGCGTGAGGATGGATAAATCGCCGGTGCGTGCAAAATCCTCGCCGATGACGGAATTTTGTTTCGGATCCAGACTGATGAAATAAGGTTTGAGGATCTCCTCGCACCAGTCATTGACTTCGGCCTGTCTGATATGATCGGGCAATTCGGCAAATGATGACGACTTCTCGTAACGGATTACCGGGATATCGGCACTGAGGCATTTCTCGATGACGGCGCGGGTGAGGAAAACGCCGGTGCCCTGGCTGGGTATGCAGAATAGTTCTTCGTCGGCATCTTCGCCGTAGGAATCGATGATGGCCTGTCGCCATGTTTCTTCCGCTTCGGGAGACCATTCACGCTTCAGAACCTTACA
This sequence comes from Smithella sp., assembly GCA_050011015.1. Lineage (GTDB taxonomy): Bacteria > Desulfobacterota > Syntrophia > Syntrophales > Smithellaceae > Smithella. Next base: position 14,156 of record JBEKJX010000019.1, on the reverse strand, counting down.
TATGCGTTTATAGAGGTTGTCTTGCAGGGCTTCGTCGAATGTGACGCGGTGCAGACTGTAAGGTTTCTTGCCTGCTCGAATATCCTGAATAACGGAGTTGAATTCGTTGCTGTCGCCGAAGTGTGTGGAGATAACGCGAACCTGACCACCCCACATAAGCAATGCCATCGCCGCTTTTAACAGGCCCGGCAGATCGTCATGGAAGGCCGCTTCGTCTATTACAACTCGACCCTGCTTGCCGCGCAGATTTGTCGGGCGGCTGGATAACGCGGTAATGCGCCAACCGGATTCAAAGGTAATTTTATAAGCGAGTATTTTTTGTTCTTTGACGATGCCGTTTTCGTCTTCATCCGGTTCTTCGTATTCTTCAATTGCTGATGCGGCCATATTATAGGCACGCGCCCAGTTGGCGCAGTCGTTGATAAATTCAAGCGCCATATCTTTTGTGTATCCGATATACCAGACATTGCGCTTTTCGCCATCGCCTTTAACAGATGCATAAAGGGTATCATCTGCCGCTTCTGCCCAGGAGATACCGACACGCCGGGATTTTTCTATGAATTTGACGTCGGCCTGATCCGCGACCCAATCCTGCTGATAGGGCAGAAGGATGCCGGTTGCGCCGCGCGCATTATCAAAATCATTATGAATCTGGTCTGGTTGAATCGCGTCTACCATTAATTATAAAACCCCTAGTATCTTGCGCCGTATTTCTTTGGCGGTCTCTTCCGACATTCCACTGCGCTTGACTTCTTTAGCGACTTCATCCGCCGCCGCGTTGACTCTGTTTCTGAACAGGCCATTGCTTTCTGCCTGCTTGAATTTAACAACCAAGGAACCCAGTTTGGTGAGGCTATCCATTAAAGAGCTGTCGATCGCGCCGGGTTGGCGTTCTTCGGCATGAGTCAGTTCGCGTTCCAGGAGCGCTTCCATGCGCAGACCGAAGTTTGCTTTGCGGGCGCGCGCCTTATCCCATTCATCAAGATCTTCATTCGGTTTTTTGGTCTGGCCCTTCCATATGGATAAGGTCTGGCGCGAGACGTCATATTCAGCCTCAATGGCAAGCAGCGATTTGCCATCAATATAAGCTTGACGGCAAACGGGTTCTAATTGTGCGCGCGCTCCCTTTTCGGCCATTTATTTAAGTTCCTCTTCCAGTCTTTTAATTTCTGTGAGAGTGACCGTCAGATCAGACCACTTGGATTTCAGTTCATCAAACTGGCCGTCTACCTCGGACACCGGCAGATCCTCCGGACGCTTCAGAGAACAATCAAGATTGATGCAAATGGTTCTGGCCAGATTTTCAATTTCAATCCGGAGCCGTTTTGCCTTGAATTCAAAATTAGTTTTCTGCTGGCGGCGAAGTTCATTTTGTAAACTCATTCCATACTCCTTAATTGAGCTGCCAGAATTTCACGGCATGACATTCGGTTTCTTAAATAAGTGGTTAATTCGGTTGTTGCCGCTGTTGACAAACGTATTGTATCGGCCTGTTCCGCTGACATTTTTTCATAGTGTTCTACGAGTTTGACATTATTTTTATACATTTCGATTACTGCTGAATGACGTTTTTCTATTGACCGGGATATGAGGCCCATTATAATCCACGGGCCAAACACAATGGCGACAATGATTGTGCCGATGGGCCATGTCCCTATTTGATTTATGATGGATGCTATTGCTGAAATTGCCTGTATTTGATCAGGTGTCATTTGCTCCCTCCGGGCATATTCTTTTTACTCGTCATCATGGCCTCTTTTTTCCGCCAACGTCTGGCAGGTTACACAGCGCGTTGCTGCCGGATTTGCTTTTAATCTTTTTGCCGGGATCGATTCGCCGCAGTCTTCACAGTTCCTTTTTTTCTGTATTCTTATCAAAGGCGCGTGCTGTTTCCGGCTTAATAGTTTACCGAGTGCGTTCGCCCGGAAAAGTTCATCGGATTGCTGTGCCTGATCGATGATATCGCCCATTAATTTTTTATTTCCGTTTTCGTAGTTATATTTTCGGTTATATTCTGGCCGAATTTTCCCAGACCCACGATTCCGTTAGCCAGTCCGTAAATGACATAAACGCCGGTCGGGACATCCACGATTTTGCCCTGATAACCGCAAACGCCAGCCCAGGTTGCCCAAAAAACAATATTGGATATTATTGTTGTGAAGATGAAGCTGAATCTATTGCTGGACAATGAATTCGCGGTATCGATAAGATTTTTTAAAAAAGTTCCCATGCCGGAAAATGGATTCATGGAAGAGATAAGATTCTTTAAAGAAGTTATCATAAGATTATTCCTTCTCAATGTTTGGCACATCTGCTGCTGCAATATCATCGATGTGCAGACATTGATTCAAAGTTACATATGGAGTGCCGGTTACAATTTGAGCCAGTTGACCATTGCATGAAGTTGCTTTCGCATTGACATTGAAAAGAATTCCTGAAAATCCTGTGGCCGTACAGACAACCTGATCTCCCGCTTTTGCTTTTCTTCCGTTTTTGTAATGCATGATTCCTTCTCTTATTTTACCATCGATATTCCGCCTGGATCATTGCTTTGCCGTCGCCCAGGGAATTGACTTCGCCATATAGACCCAGATGCACAGATCCGAGGCGCACAACATCCCATCGGACATAAGCATCAGCTTCGTAGTTAATTTTAGAAGATGATCCAAACCCATAACGCAAACCGATCGCTTTGTTGTTTTCCAAAGCAAAAAATGAAAGCGGTTCCTGTTTGGCGACAATTTCCGTTTTGCCTGTATCGGTATCTGTGACAGCAACAATATCGGTTTTTCCGGTGGTATCGGTTGCCGGAGTTTGAGCCGTGGCGACAACCTGTTCTTTCTCGTCGTTGGCAATTTCATCCGGAAGTTTAAGTTTTTTAGAAACTGTCTTTTTATCGAGCGCAACAATATGATTGACAGGAATGTTTACCGTGGGGATATTCGCTGCTGTGGGAATCGGAGGCAATGCAGTGAATTGCGTTTTTGATAATATCTCCGCAGGATGATACCAGCTATAGACGGCAACAAACGCAATCATAATGACTATTCCGAATATGGCGAGTATAGTTATGTTAATTTTCATCAGGTGTTTTCCTTCACTTTCTCCTATGGCCCTGAGCGAATTCCGGAAGAGTGTAGTTAGTCTGCTTCCTCGCCCAGGGCCTATCTCTGATAGGAGGTTTTAAACTTTCTTAACGGCAGCAACCACATTATCCAAATAGGTTTTAATATTTGCTTCCAATGCGGTAAATTTCGCGGATATATTGGTTTCGGTTGTCGATATTGCCGTCTTGACGTTTGTTTCAACACCGGTTATTTTTGCTTCAGTGTTCGCGATTAAATTGGGATTGTTCTTTTCGATAAACATCCCGACAAGTATGCACACGACGGCCACAACAATAATAATCAAAATAATTACTAACAACTGTGTAAGACTCAAGCCAAACATAAAACTCCTCCTTTTTTTAATTGATTAATATTCCGCCCGCTTCTTTATATAGCGCGAGCAGACTCGTTAATTTATATTCATGCTGGGCATATCCGGCATTCGGAAAACTTGCCCAGATATGAGCGCACTTACTGACGGCCTGGATAATGTTTCCGGCGTCTACATCGGGAAGAGCTCTGCATTCTTTAATTTGCTGAAGAGCGATCGCATCCTGACTGGCCGGTGAAAAATCGGGAAGGTTTAATAATTTAATGTAAGGCAGATAGAACCGTCCCATTAACTGATAACGACCGGCTGCATCGGATTTCAGATGGGAATTGATTTGTTCTTCGATGCGCGGATGTTTTGAATAATCTGAAAATAAAATGGGATGCTGAGGAGTGCTGCCGCAGATCACATTATATCCATCATCACTGCCGGGAATAAGAACCGTTCCTTCGGTGTGTCCGATCATATCGAGGAATGCGCCTCGATTGCCTTTTATTAATCGCGCCATATTCGCTCTCCCTCCATCTCCTCATGGGACTCGCCGGTCTGGAGTCACGCAACCGTGTAAACAACCAGACCGGCAAGCGAGCGAGGAGATGCGTTGAGGGATAAATTAAATGATTTGTGATAAAGAGTCTTTTGCGGTGTGCATAAAAATAAGATGCCGTTCCCCTGATGGAAGAATGGCATCTTATTACGACGGTCTTATAATCCTATTGACAGGAAAAATCAAACTTTGTTTTTGTCAAGTTATTCTTCATCCTCAAACAATGCGCGTTGTTTAGACACTTCCTTGCGGTTCTCGATAATTTCATAAATCTCTCTTATGGACAATCCCGTTTCTATGGCCATACGCCTATGATTGAATGGGTTTTCCGGTGAGGCGTTGGCGTAACAGTACAATACATATTTAATCTTTGCCGGTTTGAATAATTTATCGGGACTCTTTAAATAAAAATAAACGCTCGGCAGAGCAAATGCCAGTTTGATCATATTCTCCAGACCGATGGCGGCAACTATAAGTTGATAATCCTCCGGGAGTTGCTCTGTTTTGATAAGATCAATCCATCCTTCAGCCATTCACAATTCCTTTTTCCTGATTGGCGAGCATTCCTTTTAAACCTTCTATAACTTTGCAGGCTTCATCGTCCGTTTTAATGCGTTCGATTCTCATGTACTTTTTCATCCAGTGATGAAAGCCGTCTTCGACGCGCCATTTTATCTGACCGGCCAGACCACTTATCATATTCAACTGATCATGCGATGCCAGGCAATAAACATTCGCCGGTCGTCCCTGTTTCCATCTTCGCATGCAGTATTTTTTCGCGGCGCGCTCTTTGGCGGTATATTTTTCCTTGATTTTAAAGCCGAGTCCTTTAATGAAGAAATTAATTACCGCGTCCGCTTCAAAATATGTAAGGTCTGCCGCCGAATCTTTTTTCCCGTTTGTCTTCCCCTCGATAATTGCGCGATAGTGATCATCATCGAGACCAAGTTGATCTTTGGCAATATGGATAAGTTGCTTCTGCTTATTATCTGCCATTCTCATGCTGTTTTTCCTGCAATGCTTTTAATGATATTGCCTACACGCGTTAGATTGTTTTTTACCTGATCCGGAGTCAGCTTGCCGGGTGTAATCTCTTCATCACCGGGATGGATCGGCCCGCGCGGCTCCGGCACATCCGGACGTTCATCGCCACGGAGGTTGCTTTGTTCTCTTTTGCGCAACGTCTTTTCTTCCTGGATAGATTTGCCGGTTGCTTCACGTTCTGAAATATCTATCATCACCTGTTTTAAATAATTATGATTGGTTAATGCTTTATTCCAATTTCTTTTAATCATGACGTCAAGTGCCTCAGCAATTCCGGCATGACTGATGGAATATGTTTTTTTCTCCCATGTAAATGACTGCGCATCGAAAAGTTTCTTCATTTCTTCGATAATGAGACGTAGCTTTTTCGCCTTAAGGTGCATCGGCGTAACACCGAATATTTGAGCGTATCCCATGACGAGATGCGCATAGCGCGTGCCGAATGAAGGCAGCGCGGCAATAACAAATTCCAAATCCTTGCTAGTTTGAATATCCATAAAGTTACTCTCCTTGTTACAATGCGGGCATTTAAAGTTCATGTTCCCCGCTCCTGTTCTTTTAGATTTTTTATAAATTCATTGATCTTTTCGATTGCTTCTTTTACGCTATTCGATAATGCAAAGAGTCTTATATTTGCTTTAAGAAAACGATCAGTATCCTCATCAACATAATCTTCCAATTCCGCGACGGCTTCCTGCAACTCTTCCAGCCAAAAAACCTCAGTGCAGACATATTGTTTTTTGTGATCAAATATTCTACTCATAGTCTTCACTCCATCCAAGATAGACAATCTTTTGTTTCGCATTCTCCGTGGACATGGCCGTTAATTGCCTTGTGTATTAAATGCAATATACCACCACAGACTGGACATATTTCTGTGCCACGCCAATATTCACCATAATGTTCTTCTTTTATCCGAGGAAGAATCTTGTTAATCACCTTTATCTTATCGTTGATCTCTTTTTCTATATCGACAAATGCTTTAACTTCTGCCTCGGTGGGGAAATGCCGTTTTTTGCAATCAGGCAACGGGTTTGGTATTTTTAGATATGTCCAATTACCTTTAAAACATGGGAGAGCATTTAAATTTTCATTATATGAAATACCTGCTTTACATTTTACACTATGTATTCCATCAAAATATATACATACATCAGCGTATCTTTCCGTTTGTGTTTTTCCTACTGCCATTCTTCGCATCCCTTTCGTTCACCGGGTTTCGCTTCTTTGTCCGGGAACCAAAATTTTAATTTCAAACAACATGCCCATCGCCAGCCTTTGGGATTGCCCGGTTTCCATCCATAGTTCGCGCAGGTTGCGCAGATCATCTCGAGTGGCGCTGTTAGCTGAGGCATTAGACTGGTATTTCTCCTTTAGAAATAGCTTTCATGATCCGCATTCCTAATACTTGCGCATCCGTCATCGGTTCATTCATTTTAAATTCAGGATCGGCTTTAAGCGTCACATGTAAATTTCGCTTTCCTTTTTGGTCTTCAATCATAATAGTTACTTTCGCCATCGTTCCTCCTGGATTCCGGCGTGCGCCGGAATGACAATTATTTTTTTAAACTGTACTTAAATTCCTCTTTCTTTTTCCGCTGTGCACCGATCAGCACCAGTTTGGCATCCGGCCATTTCTCGATGGCGTCGCGATCAAGCGATTCGACAACTTTGATAGCGTCTCTGAATCCCTGCGCCTGGCAATCAGCGAGAGCCGTTTTCGGGATGGTGACATGATCACCGACGTTGTGGATCAATGAGCCATTCGGCAGGTTGACAACATCCTCAAATGAAAAAAGAGTGCCTTTGTTTTTCTTCATGAGAGACAAAAGAGCTTTTTCGTCAGTTGCCAGATCGGCGCGCAATTTCTCGATTGTCTGTTCATATGGTGCGGAAAGTTTTGCTATCTGGACATTATATTCATCTAATTGTTGTTCAATAATCCCTTGAGTATGTGCGATGGATACTAGGAGTATTCTGGCATCTTCTTTCACTTTTCCCTTTTCACTATTCACATCATCAAGCTGCTTTTTCATTTGGCGCTGTCTCCATTTCCAATTTTAATTGTCCGAGATATTCAGGCAAGCTGACTTTTTTCATCTTCGCGTTACGCATTAAAATAAGAAGGGCGCGGCGTTCGGCCTTGCGCAGGAAGTCTATGAATTCGCTGCTGGCGGCGGCGATATAATATCCGCCGCCGTTTTGTGATGATGTCGAGCAGATCGGGACGCCTTCTTCCCGCAAAACCGTTATCAGAATCCGCAATGCACGGGTGTCGTTGATCCGGTTATTCCAGGGACGATCAAAAACAATCTCGTATAACGCCGTCATACTGATGGCGTTAATTTCTCCAACATGATCGAATAGGGCCGATTTCAAGCGGTTTCTGTGTTCGGATGTATCGATCTCTTTTTTTATATCTGTCATTTATTTGTCCTCCTTTAGTAAAGCCTCCCCGCTTTTTCTAAAGTTTGAAAATCCTGACAATGACTTCCAACATGAAATACGTCATTACGAATGCTAAAAATGTTAAACACCATCGCCGCAATTCCCGATCACTCCTGATGATCTTTTCGTCCCAGGCTTCCTGCCCGATGTATGTTTTGAATTTTGTCAGCATGGTTACCTCCCGTTATATTCCTGTGCATCACAGGTATAATCCGGACGAACACGATAACGCGCTGAAGTTTTCAGCCCCATAATCAAACAACGCTTCCCGTTATCGACATTCGCAATTTCAAGTGTTCTCAGATTCGTGCAATACTGGCAATTCCGTGTTTCGTTGGTTGACCCCTTGCGATAACGCAGTTCGTCTTTTTTCTTTAATCTCGGTAATGCGCCCATCGTTTCACCTCCTGTTTTAGATTGCCACGCCGCGTTAGACGCGGCTCGCAATGACAATCTTTTCAAATATCCATATCTTCCTGATTGCCGCTTTCAATTTTCATCACTAATTCTTCGGTAACTTTTTTCTCGCCAAGTTCATAAGCCGAGGTTATGGCCTTTGCCGCGTAGTTATTGATCATCAACGGATATGCGTGAGAGATCGCTTTATTGTTTGAGTCCTTGATGGTCAGCCGTCGCGTTAATGCTTTAAAAGCGGCATCTTCAAAAATGTCTTCGATCTTCACGCCGACGCGTTTGAATTTCATATTGAGATAATCTTTTGTATTGCCATTAAGACCCTTGATTTCGGCAACCTGTATGCGCCTGATGACTTCCCGCATTTCGATGTGTTTTGTTTCATTGAAAAGAGATTTAAGTTCGGTCTGACCGATCAGGATGATGCCGAGCAGTTTTCTGTATCCATCTTCGAGTTCGTAAAATCTTTTGAGATATTTCAATGTATTGATGTTCAGATCATGAGCCTCTTCTATAATCAGAACGGCCCGGAAATTCTGCTGCGCCCGTTCCAGAAGGAGTTTGTGCACCTGTCTGGCCTTTGTTTCGAGTTTCATGGCCGGTTTAGTTTCCGATAGATCCATGATGATGGCGTCGCAGATGCTTGCCGCATTGACACGATTTTTATCAATCATCTGCGGAAATATTACGATGGTGTCGCCATCTCTTCTTAACTGTTCTACGACCTTGCGGCGCATGACTGATTTGCCGCTTCCGACTTCTCCGATAACAGCAAGAAAACCTCCGTGCCGTGCCGCATCAAGCATTGCCGCTTCGATGTAGCGGTGTTCTTCACTCATGTAAATATCCGATTCCTTTAATACGTCATCAATAAAGGGATTCCGAAACATCTTAAAATATTTCATTGCCTCTGGTTTAATCATCTCCACCTCCACGCTAAGTTTTAATTGTTCAGGATTTCCCGGCACCATTGCCGGATTCTTTCTTGTTTCCCACATTTTTTGGTTGTCCGCGGCCGGTGAAACATTCCGCAGATCCTTGCCGAGCGGATTCCAGATGTTGAAAATGGTCAATTTTCTATCATTGAGCCATTGAACCGCGCGACGATTTTTGTTGATTTCAATTTCTATGGAATATTTAAAATCGGCTTTTTCTTTTGGAATGTATCCGCGATTGATGACAAGATTTATCGCGGCACGGCTAAGGCCGGAGGCCTTTCCGAGTTGGGCCTGGCTGATTCCACACTCAACGCACAATTCTTTTAGAATGAGCGGCACAAAGGCCATCTCATATGCTGTTTGTTCATTAACTTTGGGTCTTCCCATTTTCGTATCTCCTCGGTTGTCCTTGCGAGCCGCGTCTCACGCGGCGTGGCAATCTGTTTTCGACGCGTTCAGGGAACGCGCCCTACACTAAATCCGTTCTGCAAAAAAAGGCGGACAGATATTAAATTTGTTACCGCAATTCCCGCATTTTATATTTTGTGAACATCCGCCTTCGGGCCCCCCTAAAAATCCTGAAAAACCGCAATCCGGGCAAAGCCTTTCGATAAAGAGCATCTCCATTTGATAGCCATTCAATTCGTAGTTTCGCTTTATGTGTTCTCTTGTGATTTCCCGAACTTTTTCTAATCGATTTATCCATTCTTCGATTGTTTTAAATCCAATTCTCTTTCCGCCATCGTGCATATTTAATAACTCGGCATAATGACTTTGAAGTTTCAGACTCTCTGAGAGTGCGATTTCCAGCGTTTCTATTCTCTGCGCAACGGACATAAAAAAGTCACCATGAACACCATTGTGGTAACTTTTAAGTCTATCTGTCATTTTTATTTCTGCCATCATCTCCTCCTCGTTTTCTATTCACTATTCACCATTCACTATTCACCCCGTAAGAGACACAGTCTCTAACGGGCTTACATTCCAGGAACCTTCCTCGATTGCCCTGATCACCTCCTCTGCCTCATTGATTGTGATTCCCTGTTCATATTTCACGCGCAGTTCGGCATTTCGTTCCTCAGAAATTCTGCCTGTCTGCGCGAGTATCCGTTTTTTTAATTCCATAAATGATATGTGTGTTTCGGCAACACCGCGATCAACTTCAATGGGCGTTCCTTTTTTGGCGATGTAATCAACGCCGATTTGATCGGCCAGTCCTCCAAAGACTTGCATGCCCTCAAAGGGAATATCGCCTTTCTTTTTCTCTTCGCCGTATGCCATATTGTCAAAACGTTTGACGGCTTTTTGTGTCTGTGTTTCCGGTTGCGCTTTGTATGTCTGGCCGATCACAGCCGCGTCCGCGCGGAAGCCGCCCTGCAAACGAGGCAGCATTTCAATCGGCGATGATTCATAAAGCTTGCCTTCCCATTCGACATCTATGAGAGGCTTTTTATAAATTTTCTGTATGATATTGACTTTTGCGTTTTTAAAGATTCCAGGAACGTGACGCACGTTGTATTCCATTCCTTTATAATCGATGGTATAAGAGCCGCTGACTGTGCGCGGTTCCTGTTTGTTTTGATATATATCCTGTAATGTTTCTTCGTCCGGCAATTCGCGGAATTGTTCTGCTTTAATCAGCAGCCAGCATTGCGTGCGCGGCATACCGTGCCGCGTGTGTATTTTGAATGCCTGATGCCAGGCCATCATGTCCAACGCCCATATATTGATTTGTTCTTCCGATGTGCCTTGTTGAATGCGCAGTCCGGATTCGTACCATTCTTCAATGATGGTGTGTGTTGTTTCGCAAACTCCCTGACGGCGCGGGTTGTAGGGCAGTCCTTTCGGTATGTTGACTCCGAGGCGTTCCAGAAATTCCACAATGGCGTGTGATTTGTTAGCTGCGCCGGTATCCATCAGCAAATGGAAAGGGACGCCGCGAAATGGTACTTTTTCATGGTGATTACCCGCCCATGCCCACTTCAAAAAGTTCCAGAGATTGTCGCTCGTTTCACCCGTCGTATTGTAATATTTAAAAACAAAGAAGCCGCTAAAATGATCGACCAGAACGTAACGCAGAAGTCTCTTTTTGATTTTGGCAAAATTTTCAGGTTTGTTTTTATAAAAGTCCCTTTCGTCCATGATGCCGAGTTTGCCGTTTTTCAGGTAATACTGGATACAGACGGAACTGTCGAAAACATGGACGTGATTGGGATGGAGGGATTGCATGGGCGTATGCGGAGAGTCGGCTTTCATGTGTATTTTCGACATTTGACGCTCCCGGAGGATGCGGTTCATTGTCGACGGCGTAACCTGCCCTGGTTCCATGTAGCCGTTCATCTCCGCAATTTGTATCGCCCGTTCGACCGGCATGATCGGCCCTTTGTTTTCTCTGCCTGTCTCATAGAGCAATGCGGCAATGAGTTCGATCTGATTGTCTGTAAGTCCGGTTTTCAGCACGCCCTTGTCGGCGCGTTTTTTTCTCCCGGATGAAAAGCCATACTCTCCGGCAACCCGGTAAAGCTGCTGATTCGACAGTCCGGTACTTTCCTTATATTTGCCGAGGATTATTTTTCTATCCAGTGGCGGGGCTGATTTCAGTTCAGATGCAAAATTTTCTTGCCACATTTATTCACTCCATTATTTAGTTTTTTTTGATGACTCTTTAGCCGGTGTGATCGCCGCGCCCATGCCGGGTTTCCAGGCCGCCTCCGGGCACATAATTGCGTTGCCGTACATCTCCGTTGCGACTTCGAATGCAATGAGGATTTGTTTTTTCATGTAATCGAGTGCGGAAAGATAGGCCGCGCGCATGCGGGGTGTAGGAGGTGGATCGTTATGTTTGGATAGTTCCTCCATCCGTTCAGGATCGAGTTGCAGTAGATAGCCGTCAAAACCTGTCCGGAAAAATTCAACACGTTTCAGGAATCCGTCTTCCTCCGGGGTGAGATTCTTTTCCCTGGCCTGACCTTCGAGCTTTTCCAGATTTTTGTGAAGTTTCTGGATTGTTTTTTCTTTGTCATTGAGGACGCGGTCTTTTGCTTTGACTTCCAGAGCTTTTTCTTTTTTTGCGGTTTCCGCATTGTCCTTAAGTTGATCCAGAACGGCTTCGATTTCGTCTTTATGATCGGCATCGAGGGGAATTAATTGGTCATCATAGATAAGGCAGCCGTCTTTAATTTCCGCCAAATTGGCGGAAACCGAACGGCCTAACAGTCTGATTTTATTGAATGTGATACCTGCTAAATCCGCCAATTTGGCGGAAAATTGATCAAAAAGAGGTTTAAGTTCCTCGATCAAACGGTCTGCTGTTCTATCAGCATACCCGCGCGAATCGCAAAACTCTTTCCATGTTTTTCCACCTTTTTTATAGTCTTTGGTTTGCTTAACCCGATAAAGTATCAGCAGTTTTAAAAATTCATTATGTGCAATGTCATAATCAATCTTGTCTAAGATTCCTTCAAACCGGCTTTCTTCTTTTTCCGCCGCGATCTCAGATTTCAGGCGCGTCATTTCTGCGTCCGCTTCTTTCCGCGCTATATTGTAAATCTCGTTTCCGGCCAAGACCTGGGCATCCAGGTCTTTTGATTTTGTTTTATTTCCCATTCTTTTTCTCCTCCCTTCCTTGATAACTTGCCAACACACCGGTTAATGCCCGGCGACATAAAATATAATGCCTGTGGGCATTACGCAGATTGTCGATGGCGCATTTATCGAAGTGCGTCAGTTTAATATTTAGTAATAATTCAATCCGTTTTGCTGTGGCTGCGTCTTTGAGGGGACTCTTTAATAATGTTGTTGTCAGAAGAATATTTGCGGCATCATCTCCGAATTTTTTAATGAGCAGTTCGGCAATCTCCTTGTATATATCATCTAAACTACAATTTAATTTACTCATAATTTTCGCCATCTCCTATCCCAGCGTATCTAGGTCTTGTTTGAGTTTATTTATTTGACCTTCTGTATTTGCCTTCACGCGCGCCCAAATAACGGCCAGCCGCATTCCGGGCGTGTATCCGTCGCCGATCTTGCGCACCCAGCCCAACTCTTCCATCGTGCCGAGCTGTCGGAAGACACTATCGGTCGTTAAATTTGTTCCCTTTGCGATCTCTGTCGCATTAATCGGTTCTTTGTTTTCCGCGATAAAATTTAAAATCGCGTCCGTCGTCATCAACACTTCAATTTTTCTGCAACTCTTCGCCGCCATAAAATCTCCTCCTCGCTATTTTTTGATTCCTCTGAATTCTTTTTTAAGCCGCTGCATCTCGGATATTGCATCATCAAGTTTGCCTATTGCCAATTTGCGCACCTCGGTTTGATCAATGACACGCGCTTCTTCGGCCTTGGCCAGAGCGGAAACGATTCCGAGTCTTCCGGTAATGTGCTGGATGGCATAAATGATGGCGGCAGGCATCGGGTATTCAACTGGTTTGCTTAGATAATGATTCAGCATGTGAATGGAAAGATTCCAGCTTTTAGGCATGGTGCCAAAATAGATATTGATTGCATCGACTAATTGTTCCCGGCTTCCGCCCCATTCACGGATGTCATTTTTAGCGGCGGCGGAAATTTCAATACAAGCCTCTTCATAACTTTCCACGCGCTCCGGTTTCTTCGGCCCATTAATGAGTTTCACTCGCAGGGATTCGTATTCCGCAATCTGTGAGTCAAAATCTAATTCCTGCTGCCGGGTATCTATTTTTTTTCCGTTTTTAGACATTGCATTCCTCGCTTTTTTTGGTATGATCAAATCTCATTTGAAATCCTATGTGGTGATATGGACTTTTTAAAAAACATAGCTGTTAATTTAACGGCCACCGGCCCCGCCTCCATCATTATTGTTTGGGTTGTCTGTGTCACTCTTTTGGGAATATTTGGGACGGGGGCATTGGCATGGTTTGCAATGATTGTTCTTAATATCGCAGGGGCAGTTATTGTTGTTTCGCTTTGTGAAAAGATATAAAAAATAGAAGAGTAAAAGTATCCAGGGGGTAATACCCAAAGTAAAAAGAATCGGATAATAAGGGACAAGAGGGTCTATAATGGGTGGCATGTTTTTATCTCCTTTTATTTATGCAGCTTTGCTGGGCAGCAGGTCGTCTACGTCTCTGCCAAGTTTGGCGGCTAGTATTTGCTTAATCTTCGCGATCTTTTTCCCGCTCCGCGCGACACCCTTTTTATGTCCACGGATAACTTGCGATACGAGCGCCTCGGATGACTCGGCTTCTTTGGCAATTTCCTGCTGCTCGACTTCGTGGAGAATAAGCAATGATTTGATGTAGCGGCCTCTTTTTTTGTCGTCATTGGTTAAGTGATTTGCTTTCATG
>JBEKJX010000018.1:0-20253 GCA_050011015.1 Smithella sp. | reverse complement strand
TTGTCGGAGTGGAAGCCTGCGGCGCTTTAAAAAATATTGTGGCGAATATCAAGGGCATGGCAGATTCTCTGCAACTGGGCGATTCAATCCCCGGCACCATATTCGCCCGCTCCGGCGTGGAAATTCGTTCATTATCCCGTCTTTTGGGAGGAAGTTTTCAGGCTTTTCACAGTCAGGCAGGCGTGGGCGACATGTATGTAACTGTTTCATCACTGGCCAGTAAAAATTACCGTTATGGGAAATATTTTTATGAACTATATACCGGTAATCCCATTGAAACCAACTTACGTGTTCTGGAAAAGATTGATGGGACTCCCGAAGGCCCCAATACGGTCAGAAACGTTCATAAATATCTGGAAAAGAAAAATATGTACAGCCCGCTCTTCTCCTGCGCGTACAGGATATTTAATGAAGCAGGCGACAAAAACGCCATAAAAGATATGATAATTCACGCCTGTCAGTATGATAAGAGAAATAAAGAATATATAGACCCGCTATCCAGATTTATGTACCGCATTCTGCCTAATTACTGGTATCGCCGCGATAAAAGTCTTTTCGACTAGAAAATTATTAAAGCTTCCTTAAAAACGTCAAAACCATCGCATTGACTTCATCCGCTTCTTTTCCCCGCAATATACCGTGGTGATTGGCAAAAACCCGGAAAAGCTGCTTATCCCCCGTGCCGAGTCTTTCAAATATTTCCTGTCCACTCACCGAATCCACCACGGGGTCGCCTGAAGCCTGTATGATAAGTGCCGGATCCGTCACTTTCCCCAAACGATTTTCAACAATCCTCATCAGCTTCTCCAGTTCATATCCCCCGCTCACGGGATTTCGGACATAGTTAATCTGCGGATATTCCGGGTCGTTTTTGACGAATTCCATTTTCCATTTATCTATTTTAATTTTCGTAAGTAATTTATTCCACGCGACAATAACAGGCGAAAACTTGGAAGCGATGCTCACTAGTTTGAGGGGAGCGTTGATTGAAATAACTCCGGCAAATCTGCCGGGCTTATTGGCAGCCTGTAACAGGGCAATTCCGCCGCCCATGGAAAAGCCGGCAATGGAAAATGTTTTAACGCTGTTTTTCATGATAATATAGGCGCGGCTTGCAGAATCGTACCATTTTTCCCAATTTCGGATTGCGAGATCCTCGGGAGCTGTGCCGTGCCCCCGCAACCGGACACCGTAAACATTATAACCATTCTTATAAAGATAATCCGCCAGCGGTCTGACTTCTTCCGGCGCTGCCATATATCCGTGAACAAGAATAATTCCCTTTCTGCAGAATAAATGCTTCAAAAAGAAAGGTTCTCCGATATTTTTAGGTTTGCTCTCGTCTTCTATGTAATACTGCTGATAATCCTTATCGAAAAGATTCTTATCCAGTTTAACAAAGTGATTTCTTATCTTCCGTCTGATAAAAAAACCCGGAAGAAACATCAGCCAATCCATTGCCCTGGTAAGGTCGCAAAGAGGCTCTATTTCGTTTTTTAGAACCTCAATGATATTATCTTTCCTGATAGTATGAAAATCGGACTTCCTGCTGAATCGCGCCATATTTTTAGTGATTATACCGTCCTTCAGGGTAATGAAGTTGTTGGATACGGCTTCCTTTATAAAGTTTTCGTATTTTTCATGATAATCATCTGTAAGAAGATAAAACTGTTTTTTGTAAAGGGATGTGTGACAGTTGGACGGAACGACTCCACGCAAATATTCGATGGCAAGAAAAACGCGGTTTTTTAAGTCGTCTTCACTGAAACTGTTTTTCCAGTATTTCGTCAGAACATACGAAAACAGATGATCATGATTAATGGTCATCATACCGTATATGGCATTCATATAATCATTCATCATGTTGATGCATATTTTTCTAAACGGAATGAACTTCTTAAAATTACCGTTATCGAGATAAGGATTATCATCAGCCAGCATCCTGTTCAGCGCTTTGCTGGAAATGATATAATCTTTTACCGCTATCGGCTTACCGAAGTTAATATCAATATCCACCCTGCCCAGTACCATGTTACCCTCAACTTCCAATTCCTCCTGAAAACGCGTTGAAATATTGTTGATAAATCTTCCGGCAAGTCTGCTGAGTTCGTTTTCCTGCGCACGGACAGGGTAATAAGTAATATTTACCGGAACAATATAAGTTTCCTTACTTATAATTTTTTCCACATCCGCGAGATCAAAACCGAAATGCGCCGCTGTCTGAACAATGGATGAATTATCGTCCCGCAGATGAAATGCTCGCAATTGCTCGCGAATAAACTGGGTCAGCAAAGCGATCTGCGCCGCTCCGGAATGAGGCGGCCTTCTGATACCGGAATTGTAAACGACATACTTGCCTTTTTCGATAATCTTTTTATCTTTGATTATCTGGCCTTCCGGAAAAATAATGACCGGATGACTGTCTGTAAGCAGCGCGTTGATAAAAATTTTGTCCCTGTCTGGATCAGCGGTCGAAATGGCGCCCACATTATCCATAAATTCTCCCATTCTGCCGCTGAAAAAAGATTTGTCTGCCAGAGAAACGGGATATTTTTTCAAGTTCTTTTTGATGATATAAGGCATCAAAATTGTTTCTATGCGTGTAAAGTGATTAATGACATACAAAACAGGCTGATCAGGCACGTTTTCAAGCCCATGCAGACGCAAGTCCGTCCCGGACGCTTTAATCAAAGTATCAACCGCTGCTTCAATAATATCTATCAAATCGTTTGATATCTTCATGGCTTTACGTTTTCTTTTTCTGTTCTTAGTTTTTCATCCGCCAACACTCTTTTCAATATGTCCGGATTATTTGTAAAAATCCCATTTACACCCATTTTAAGAAATTTCCTCATATTCTTTGCGTCATTCACCGTGTAAATATTTACCGGAATATTATTTAATTTAGTATTTACAAGCCACTTTTTGTTAAACTCTTTACTGGAACAGTTAAAGACGTCAGCGCCCACTAATTCCATGATATTCGAAGGCAATTTGTATCCATAAAATTTTTTTTCAAACAGGATGGCCGCAGTCACGGTGTTATCTATCAGCTTTAAATGCATAAGCGCGCGTGGATCAAAACTGGAAAAAACGACATGTTCCCGCATACCGCTTTGTTCGACAATTTTCAGACATTTTTCTTCAATTCCCCCGAAAAACATTTTATTAACTGCTTCCGTTTTGATTTCAATATTTACCGCAATTTTATTTTTGCAGATGTCCAGAGTTTCAGCGAGAGTTGGTATTCTTGTGTTTGTGAAATTTTTATTGAACCAGCTTCCGGCATCCAGCTTTTTTAATGAAGCGAGAGTATGATCGGCAATTCTTCCACGGCTGTCAGTGCAGCGTGAAATCTTTTCGTCATGAAATACAACAACCTCTTTATCCGAGGTGAGTTGCACGTCAAGCTCGACCATATCCGCGCCCATGGAAATAGCCCCTTCAAACGAGGGAAGAGTGTTTTCGGGATAATAGGCTGACGCACCGCGATGAGCGATGATGGTAAAATCATCGCCCTCGCGGAGGTTATACTTGAATAAATGAAATGGCTTGCTCATATTATTTTTCTTACAATGTCATTGGAGAACGCCGCGGCGGACGTGATAATATTTTCTTGTTTTTGTGCTCTTCATCATTGACTATTTACTATGAGCTTACTTTTTTAAATATCCGCCGCAATCTGCTGACAGTTTCGCCTGATTCCGCTTCAGACATCTTGCAATCCGCCCATGACCCGATCTTATGTCTTTACAATATTTTTCCGCGTCCGGTTTGCAGGCTTTGATAAAATCCCGTGCCTTTTCTTTTTCTGCATCAATATAGTATTCACAGGAGGACGATAATTCATTTTCATGCCGCCTCATGCATTGTGCTGTCTGTTCGTGACCTGGTTTGACATCCTTGCAAAATTTATCAATATCGGCCTTGCATGGTCCTTTTCTGTTCATATCCTGGGCATAACAAAGAGATGAGACAATGCAAAACATGACGGCCGCGGATAATGCCCATCTTGCTTTTTTCATAAATCCTCCTTTGTTAAAAATTACACCGTATTTTCATTGCCTGATTTTATCCGGCAACTTCATCTTTTCAGTAATTACCCTGTCATTCAATATTTTACATTTTTAACATATTTAATCACAGAGTTCTTCAATTTTTTTATTATTTACAAATTATACCGAAAGAGTTACTAAGTTGATAAACATTAACCAATGCCATTAGATTTATATGATGAAGATTGGTCTGGAGGATTAATATGAAAGTATTAGGCATTATGGGAAGTCCGCGGGTCGGCGGCAACAGCGATATTCTCCTTGACGATGCTTTGGCCGGCGCCGAAAAGGCGGGCGCGAAAGTAGAAAAAATTATCTTGGACAAAAAGAAAATCTCCGGTTGTAAAGACTGCAAGAAGTGCAATGAAACCGGTCTTTGCGTTCTTAAAGACGATATGCCTGAAATCCACAAGAAGATATTGGAAGCGGACGCCATAATCCACAGCGTGCCGGTTTACTTCTGGTCTATGACCGCGCAGATGAAAGCTTATCTGGACAGGTGGTGCGCCCTGTTTGACGCCAACTGGAATTGGCAAAAAGCTTATTATCCCAAGATGAAAGGTAAACGCATCGGGGTCATCACCGTTTGCGGAGATCCCAATATACACACGGCTGACACTGTTGTGCACAGCTTTAAATCAACAGTAGAAATGACAAAAATGCACTGGCTTGGAGCCGTTATGGCCTCAGCCGGTGACAAGGGCGAAATCATCAACGATGAAAAGGCCAGAAAAGAGGCTTTTGAGTTAGGCAGAAAATCAGCATCGCCCTGATGCCACTCCCAAATCAAAGCATTATCTTTGTTGGCGCAGCCTGCCCCGGCGCAGGCCGGGGTCGTCGACGGCGTCTGCTGCCGGATCAACAGGTTATTCTCCTATTATTTTTACAAGGACTCTTTTCTTTCGCCCTCCGTCGAACTCCCCATAAAAAATCTGTTCCCACGGACCAAAATCAAGATTGCCCCTGGTGACTGCGACAACAACTTCCCGACCCATAATCTGTCTTTTTAAATGAGCGTCGCCATTATCCTCGCCTGTTCTGTTGTGGCGATAATTTGAAACGGGCGCATGGGGAGCAAGTCTTTCCAGCCATTCTTCATAGTCCTGATGCAGGCCTGATTCGTCATCATTGATGAATACCGATGCAGTGATATGCATGGCGTTAATTAATATCAAGCCTTCCCCAATGCCGCTTTCCTTTAAACAGCCTTCAACCTGTGGAGTGATATTAATAAATGCTCTCCTTTGCGGAATATTAAACCAGAGTTCTTTCCTGTATGATTTCATTTTTCTTCTCCGTCAGTCCGGTAAAAGTTTTTCAATCCATTGCCGGGAAGTTTTTATAATGCGCTCGTAGACTTCGGACTCTTTGATATTCATGGACTTGGGAACATGAAAGGAATGATCACCGCCTTCGATGATTTCCAATTCCCATGGCGCGGATAATTTGTTCAGGACATTTTGCAGTTTTTCCAGATTACACAGGCTATCTCTTGTGCCCGCGAAAAAGAGCATAGGCAGTCCGATCTTGTACAAGTGAGCATCTCTGATTTTTGATTGGTCACCAGCCGGATGCAGAGGATAACCAAGCAATATCAGACCTTCCACCGGAAGCCTTTTATCGACGGCCAACTGGGACGCTACACGTCCACCCATGGACTTACCGGCTGCTATTATATGATTCACATTAACGGTTGAATTCTCCTGAAAGTGACGGCAAACCGCCATCCATGTATCTTCCAGTTTCTCTTGACTATCGGGTGCTTTTAAACCCTTTTCTTTGTAAGGAAAATTGAATCGCAATGCCGGATAACCTGCGCTGGCCAGGCCTTCCGTAAAGGCAACGAGGAGTTCATTCTCCATGTCATTACCTGCGCCATGGGCAGTGACTACTCCCGTTCTTAATGATTTGTTCGGCGGCATGGTTAAAATAGCCGATACGGATTCACCTTTTG
Source organism: Smithella sp. (assembly GCA_050011015.1). Taxonomy (GTDB): domain Bacteria; phylum Desulfobacterota; class Syntrophia; order Syntrophales; family Smithellaceae; genus Smithella. The sequence continues at coordinate 14,244 of JBEKJX010000018.1, read as the reverse complement.
TAACAGGGATAGTCCATCTTCTCCTGTTCATGGAAACGCTCCTTACTTATTATCTGTCACTTATTACGAAGATGGTTTTTAATGATTACCGGTTGCCACCTGCCATAAAATCGAGGATTTGAATATTGACGATTATGGAGTGATCAGCTTTCTTAAATTAACATTCCCTTCCTGCGAAAAAGTGAAGTTGGAATGTCCGATCGCCGTTTTGACATCAGCCGTTCCCTCTATCTTATAGGGCAAATCCTGACCGGTAATAATGGCCTTCAGGTTTCCCAATTTTTGAAGCTTTGCAACTAAAGGTAATTGCGCCTGCGTTACAGATAACGAATGAAGGAGAAGTTCATTTTCCAACGATCTTTGCCCGAATTCTTCGTTGTTAAGGTAAATTGTATATTTAAAAGACTTGAGCGTAAGATCAAAACGATTGGGATTTCGTATATCCAAACCTATGAGTAGATTTATCTCTGTAAAGGAATGAGGTCTTATTGTTATCTCACGAATAATAAGGGAAGGCTTTTCTATGACCCAATTCAGGCAAGATGCAAGGCCAATAGAAAGCGCAAATATAATAATGAAATATCGTTTTTTCACAATGGTAATATATGAAAAATAATTTTATGTGTCAACAGCGAAAAGGACAACAAAAACGCGCCGGCCTGGAACTGTCGCGTCCTCCACTGCCTCGATATCATCTTTGGTTTAGAAAATGAACTTTGTAAAGAATTGCCTTCTTAAGCTCTCGGAAATCCATTATGTCATTAGTGCAGGAAACCGTCAATCAATCTAATGAAATTTAAATCACTAACCTGCATCAGACTATTCTATACAAGATATTTTTTGAAATGTTGATATCTCTCTTATAGGTATTTTTTTCTTCAACAATTCTTCAGGAGGTTTGTCTTTTAAACAATAAGATTGTTCCAGATAAATATAGACTGGAGACATTTTTGAATTGAACATTTTTGATTCAATCAACATTTCATTAAAAATCTTATCAATCCCTAAATCTTCTTGAATAAACCCTCTTATTTCCGGACAGGGAATCGTATCTTCTTCAGAACTGTTCACTATTTCAATATAACCAATGAATTTTTTATATTCTTCCGGTAAATTCTTTACCGGATTAAAAACAACACTGATATTTTCAAATCCCGGAACCGGGATTCCTCCCCGATAAGAAACATGACTCGTTTTACGTGACCAAAATGATGCTGAGTTATGTTTTCCGAAAAACGTCGTTGATTTATGTTCTTCCAGAATAGTAAAACTAATCGGTAAAAGAGAATTTATAAATTTATGAAACTCATTCAACATTTCAGGTGACCACGTTGGCGGGTATTTTCGGGGAGAATTTGGGGACATGATTTTAATCCTTTCCTTTTATTTCTATTTTATCCAAAAATTTACCATTGCGTTTTCCTAAAATAAAAAAACCCGTTTCCTCTATTCAAGAAAGTGGGTTTTATGTTTTTCCCGTATCGTTCATCTAATACACTCACTCCATTTGAGAGTTTTACGAGGAATAGACTATTGATAAATATTTTTTAAATTATTTTTTATAAATAACCTTTAATAAAAAATATTTCAATGAAATACTTTTCATGCTGCCAGCGACCTCACCAATATGTTTTTATTATATGTCAATCTGAAGTTTGCCAGTTTTTGAATATTTCCGGGAAGAATCCCTCCAGAGAATCGCCCTAATTATTGGTTATATCTATTGTTATTTAGTTATGAGCAGTTATCAGGAGTGAGTTTTAACATTTTATTTAACGTTTCCGTTTCTGCATATAGGAGCAATAAAAACAGCCCTGCCCATTACTTCTACTGGAAATAGCAGCCTTCCATTCGTGACCTTTCGAGCATAGCCACCATACTTGATTGTGAGAATTTGCTGTTACATCTCCGGGTGTCAGGCTCGCATTCTTTGTAGGATGCCATTCCTTTGCCAGAGCTGGATTCACTTTTTGCAGGCTGTTTTCAGGTTTGATTTGCTTGTTAGAACTCTCAGTTACGTCTCTCGGTGTCAGGTTTTCATTCTTTGCAGGAAGTGATTCTCTTGCCAGAGTTGGACTCTCTGTTTGCGGACTGTTTTCATCTTTGACTTTTTTGTCAGAACAATAGGGACAAGCATTCCCCTGGTTCCTTTCACTAACTGTTGCCGGCCATGCATGACCCTTTGAGCATAGCCACCATACTTTTCTATTGGAACCAACTGATACATCGCTCTGTGTCAGGCTCCCATTCTTTGTAGGATGCCATTCCCTTGCTATGGCGGGATTGCAAACCTGAAGACTATATTTTATAGTAGATTTGCTTTGCATAACAGCACCCTAATTTTCAAGATTATTTTCACATGCAGAGTATCACTATTTACATTTGAAATCTACTCAAACAATGGAATCATTCAGTTTAACGCTTTCAGGAGATATATCCATAAATATACCAAGCCATATTCAAATGGATACCGATGCAACTTCATTATTCAGGGCTGTTCAAAAATGCTCAGATGCAAGGCCCCCGAGTCACTGAGGAGTGAGGCGTATTTCACATACGCCGCAACGACGAAGAACGAGGGAAACGCCGCAGATGGGCGTTTTTCAACAGCCCTGCCTATCAGTGAGCTTCATCCCAGTTCTTCCCTGCCGCAATCTCCACCTTCAGCGGCACTTTCAGTTTAATGACTTCCTCCATTTCTTGTTTTACAAGCGCCATGACTGCTTCTTTTTCTTTTACCGGCGCTTCCAGAACCAGTTCATCGTGCACTTGCATGATCAAACGGGCAAAAAGTTTTTTCTTCGGAAGCAATCGGGCAATGTTTACCATCGCCACCTTGATTAAATCGGCGGCAGTGCCCTGAATAGGAGTATTGATTGCCATGCGTTCGGCAAACTGGCGCACGGAAGGAATCTTGCTTTTCAGTTCCCGCAGATAGCGCCGGCGATTCAGCAGTGTGCAGACAAAGCCATCGCGGCGCGCGCCCTCCAGAATTCCATCCAGATAGATACGCACCTTTTTATAGCGCTTAAAATATCCATCAATGTATTCCTGCGCCATTTTCAGGGAAACGCCAAGTTCCTTTGCGAGACCGAAAGCGCTCATTCCATATAGAATGCCGAAGTTGATGACTTTGGCCTGGCGGCGCATATCGGCATTAACCATCTGCGGAAAAACTCCAAAAACATCTGACGCTGTGCGGCTGTGAATATCTTCATCGGAAGAAAAGGCTTCCAACAGCGCTTCATCCTCTGACAAATGCGCCAGCACCCGCAACTCGATTTGCGAATAGTCGGCAGAGATCAAAAGGCAATCCGGATCGGCGATAAAGGCCTGACGGATTCTTTTCCCTTCCAGAGTCCGGATGGGAATATTCTGTAAATTGGGATTACTGCTGGATAGTCTGCCTGTGGCTGTTACTGTCTGGTTATAGGAAGTGTGAATTCTGCCGGTTTGCGGATTAATCAAGGCAGGCAACGCATCCACGTAAGTTGACTTGAGTTTGGACAAAGAGCGGTAAGCCAGAATCTCCGCAGGCAGCTCATGGCCGTGGGCGAGTTCAGTTAAAACATCCACATCGGTTGAATATCCTTCTTTTGTTTTCTTTCCGGCAGGCAGTTTGAGTTTTTCAAACAAAATCGTCTGTAACTGCTTGGGCGAATTTATATTAAATTTCTCACCGGCGAGGCGATGAATCTTTTCTTCGGACAGAGAAAGCAATTGTCCCAGTTCCGTTGACATCTGCTTTAAAAGAGAAGAATCCACCAGCACGCCCTTTTTCTCCATATCGGCAAGAACATACAGAAGCGGCATCTCCACCTTGCGGTAAAGCTCAATGGCATCTATTTTCTTTAACTGTTCTTCAAGGACCGGGGCAAGAGTAAAAATGGCGCCGGCGCGCTGCCCCTCGTGGACGGCCATCTTATCGACCGGCACTAAAGCCAGCGGATAAGTTTTGCCTTTTCCACCAGCCACATCGTTCGGCGCGGGAGTGCTCTCAGAGAGATATTCCGAGGCGATTTCATCGAGATCATAGGAATGCCTGGCGGGATTGAGTAAATAGGCCGCCAACTGCAAATCTTCGGTTGACTGCACTTCAAGGGTCGTAAAAGCTACAAGCGCTGTTTTCAGATCATAAACATATTTTTTTATTCCAGCACCGCCCAGCACTGGCGCGAGCGCGGCAAATACTTCTCTTGATGACAACTGCTCTTTGGCGTTGGTATGCCCCAGCGGCAGATAAAACAAGTCGTCGCCGGTACTAAAAGCGATGCCTATTATTTCCGGCGGGGGAGTTTTCTCCCAGACAAATTCGCAGGCAATTTTTGCGCTGCCTTGCAGCTTTGCGGTCAGTTGAGATAACGCCGCACTGTCCGCGATAACCTTACACTCTTTAACCGGCCTTGAAGCGTTTGTTTTAATTTGCTGTAAAAGCGAAGAAAATTCGAATTCGCTGAAGATCCTGGCGAGAGATTCCTTATCCGGCTCTTTGCGTGCGGCGTCCTGCAGATCAAAATTAATATCAATATCTTTGCGAATGAGCGCCAGCTGGCGGCTAAGCCTGGCCTGTTCGGCGTACTGTTGAAAACTATCGCGCAATTTCACATTGCGCAGGTTCGCCGCGTTTTCAATGACCGCTTCCACTGAACCATATTCTTCGATAAGCCTCTGCGCAGTCTTCGGACCGATACCCGGTACTCCCGGAATGTTATCGGATGTATCGCCCATCAATCCCAGAATTTCCACAACCTTGTCCGGCCCCACTCCGAATTTTTCTTTCACTGCCGCCGCATCATAGGTTTTATCTTTCATCGTATCAACCATTGTAACCTGGTCGTCAATCATTTGCATTAAATCCTTGTCGCCGGAAATGATAGCCGTGCGCCATCCTTTTTGACTCGCCTGAAGCGTAAGCGTCCCGATCAGATCATCGGCCTCGATACCCTGCTTTTCCAGAACGCAGATGGAAAAACCGCGGACAACATCCTTGATAAACGGAATTTGCGGAATCAGGTCGTCGGGCATGGGTTTTCGCGTCGCTTTATAATCTTCGAATTCTCCATGGCGCGTTGTCGGCCCCTTAAGATCAAACGCGACTACAATATAGTCCGGCGCGAGATCGCGCAGCAATTTCATCAGCATGTTAGTAAAGCCGTAAATGGCGTTGGTGGGAAAACCTTTTGAGTTTGTCAAAAGAGGTATCGCGTAGAAGGCACGATAAATATAATTGCTGCCGTCAACAATAGCTACCAGTGGCATTTTTTTTTCTGTCATTAGTCATCACTCTATAAGATTTGCAAATTTTATACGTCAAAAGAAGCGTTTATTTTAAAAGTTTTTATCGCCCGCATGTCCAGAATATCTGTCACGCCGGTTTTTTCTTTCACTTCCTTAAGAAACGCTTTCAGCTCTTTGGCAGTCGCGGCGCTGACTGTAAACCAAATATTATATTCATTATCGCGCCGATAATTATGTGTTACATTACTATTGGCGTTCACAATTTTAACGAAGGTGTCTATTTTTTCCTCCGGCACACGCGCGGCGCACAACGTGCTGACCCTGCCCAGTTTTGCTCCGTCAAACACCGCACCAATGCGTCGGATGACGCCGTCGTCTTTCATTTTAAGGATACGGTTAAGCGTTTCATCCTCGCTGATGCCGCACCGCTTACCGACAATTAGAAAAGGCTGCTCCTCCAGAGGAAATTCTTTTTGCAGAACATTTAATATCTTTTTATCAATCTCGTCCATGTTTTTATATATCTTCTTCTTTTAGACTGTTTGAAATGGGCGTTTTGTAAATCCTTCGGCTTTTTCCAGAACGGAATGTGTCCCATCATAATTGCGCCGCCCTGCGGGAATGCGCTCCAGGTCAACAGTCTTTCGGTTGATACAGGCATAACGGTTCTTCCGCCAGATAATCGCCTGTCGCCTCGTACGCGCGCGCCCGGCAGCCGCCGCAAACCTTGACAAACTCGCAGTGTCCGCATTTACCGCCGTACTTGCTGTAATCACGTAGATTGCGAAATACTTTCGAATTTCCCCATATATCGGCAAAACTTTGTTTCTTCACATTGCCGCAATTCAGTTCCAGATAGCCGCAGGGCTGCACCTGACCGACATGGGAAATAAAGCAAAATGTTATGCCACCCAGGCACCCACGAGTCATTTCATGAAAATGTCCGGCGTGTTTCTCAGGCTTCGCCCCCTTGATCTTATTCTGATGCATAATACGGAAATAATGCGGCGCGCAGGTGGCTTTGAGTTGAATTTCACAACTCATACTTTCCTGATGAAACCATAGTAATGTCTCTTCATAATCAGCGGCGGCAATCGCCTGCCCGGCAAGTTCCTTTCCACGGCCCGTGGGCACCAGCAAAAAGATGTGATGCGCAGCCGCTCCCAGTTTTTTAGCTAATTCCAGAATATCTTTCATTTGATGAAGATTGGCTGATGTGATTGTCGTGTTGATTTGAAATTCCATCCCGGCATCTTTGAGCGCGGCAATTCCCGCCATCGCTCCGGCAAATGCTCCTTTCTCCTGACGAAACGCGTCATGGCCTTGCGCATCCTTTCCGTCAATGCTGATGCTGACTCTTTTAATTCCGCTTTGAATCATTTTTTTCACAACAGAAGGAGTAACTAAAGTGCCGTTTGTCGCCATGACCATACGCAAACCTTTGTTTGTGCCGTACAATGCAATTTCAAAAATATCCGGCCGCAGAAGCGGTTCGCCGCCTGTAAGAATAATTACCGGTGATGACAGGGATGCAATTTCATCAATAAGCTTGAGACACTTATCAGTGGAAAGCTCTCCCGGATAAGGCCCGCAACTGGCCGCCGCCCGGCAGTGCACACAATTTAAATTACAGCTGCGCGTCACTTCCCATGCAATTATTTTCACATTATCCCCGCTCCCTTGAGGGGAGGGGCTGGGGACGGGTGTAATCTTTCCCATAATAGATTCCAATACGCCTTCTATATTTTTTAGAATATTATTATTCCAAAATCTTAATAATTTAAAACCCAGTCCAACAAGCCAGTCATCTCGTTCCTGATCGGCTTTTTTATCCCAAGCGTGTTGACCGCCATTAATTCAATAATCAATTGGTGATCTAACGAAACAAAATCAACAATATAATTGCCTATGGGTTGCTGTCTACAACATTTTGTATCAGCGAGTTGTTCTGATTTTAAGTATTTCCATAATAATTGTTCTGCAACGGTTTGGTTGGTTCTCAGGTTCTTGGCTAAGCGATTTAAACCAGATTTTACTAACTTCACTTCACCCCCGGAATTCACGCTCTCCCTAACCCTCTCCCCTCACGGGGGAGAAGATTCTTTTCTTGCTGCCTCCGTCTATGGAGGGAAGAAAGCGTGAGCATCACCGTTACTTTTTAAGCAACTGCGCCAGTTGTTTGGCCCAATAGGTGATTATGATATCCGCGCCGGCGCGTTTGATGGCCGTCAACGATTCAATCATGGCTTTTTCTTCATCCAGCCAACCCATCTGGGCAGCGGCTTTAATCATCGAATATTCACCGCTGACATTATATGCTGCCACGGGCAAATCAAATTCCTGCTTCGCGCGGCAGATAATGTCCAGGTAAGCCATCGCCGGTTTCACCATGATAATATCCGCGCCTTCACCAACATCCAATGATATTTCTCTTATTGCTTCGTCCGCGTTGGCCGGATCCATCTGATAAGCTTTTCTATCGCCGAATTGCGGCGCGCTCTCGGTGGCTTCACGGAACGGGCCATAAAACGATGACGCGTATTTTGCCGCGTATGCCATGATGGGCAAATCCTCAAATGAATTTTCATCAAGCACCTCGCGGATAGCTGCCACCTGTCCATCCATCATCGCCGACGGCGCCACCATATCGGCTCCGGCGCGCGCCTGTGATAAAGCCGTCTCCGCCAGAACCTCCAGCGTTTCATCGTTCTGCACGGTGTCTTTTTCCAGCATGCCGCAGTGGCCGTGGCTCGTGTATTCACACAGACAGACGTCCGTAATCACCAAAATATCCGGCACTTCATTTTTAATTCGCTTTATGGCCTGCTGGACAATGCCGTCTATGGCAAACGCGCCTGTCGCCATCTCATCTTTCTTTACCGGAATGCCAAAAAGCAGGACAGCAGGTATTCCCAGTTCACGGGCTTCCCGTGCTTCTTTGGCAATATTATCAACGGATAGTTGAAATTGACCGGTCATGGATAAAATCGGTTTCTTAAAATTTTTCCCGGGTGCCGCGAAAAGCGGATAAACGAGATCGTCCACACTTAAATTTGTTTCGCGTATCAAACGCCGGAAGTTTTCATTCTTTCTCAACCTGCGGGCACGATATTCCGGAAATTGCATTTTTTAATCCTCCCTTTTACTTATTTCTTCATCCGTCAAATAACAGGCGGGATCATAACCCCAGAGATCGCCTGCCGATTCCGCCCGGGCGCGAAAATTTCCGCCGCAAACGTTAAGCCACAAGCATCCGGCACAACGGCCGTGAACGTGCTTCTTTTTATCTTTCAATTTCATCAATAACTCGTTTTTTTCATCCGTCCAGATTTCTCCGAATGTTCTCTGACGGACATTACCAAGCGGCTGATTGCGCCAAAACTGGTCAGGATAAACTTCACCATCCCAGCTCACACAACCGATACCGTGGCCGGAACTGTTACCTTCATTCATTTCCAGAAGTTCAAGAATTTCTTCAGCGCGTTCAGGATTTTCTTTTTTCATTTTCAGATACAGATACGGGCCGTCAGCGTGATTATCCACCGTAAGAATTTCCGGAGACAGGCCGTCATCAAACATCTTTTGGGTTTGAGCGGCTATCAAATCAATCAACCCTCTGGTTTCTTCATGGGTTAAATCTTCCTCCCGCAGTTTGGAGGCGCGTCCGGTGTAAACCAGATGATAGAAACACAATCTTTCAATTTTTTCTCTTCTCAGTAACTCAAACATGTCCGACACATCGGTAAGATTATGCTTATTAACCGTAAAACGGATGCCCACCTTGATTCCCGCGTCGCGGCAGTTACGAATTCCTTCGATAGCAGCGGCAAAAGCGCCCTTTTTGCCCCGGAAACGGTCATGCGTTTTTTCGAGACCATCAAGACTCACGCCGACATAGGAAAGTCCTATCTTCTGGAGTTTGGCCGCGATCTCTTTGGTGATGAGTGTGCCGTTGGTGGAAATAACCGCCCGCATTCCCTTGTCTGTCGCGTATTGCGCCAATTCCAGCAAATCTTTACGAAGCAATGGCTCGCCGCCGGAAAAAAGGATTACCGGCGAACCGAACGCCGCCAGATCGTCAATGAGCTTTTTGCCTTCCCCGGTGGTCAGTTCGTCGGGATAATCGATGTCGGCGGAATTAGAATAACAATGAATGCATTTTAAATTGCAGCGGCGCGTCATGTTCCAGACCACCACCGGTTTTTTATCCGCCGAAAACTGAAGCAAATGCGAAGGTAACTGCCCGGATTGCCGGCTGTAGCGCAGTACATCGGATGGTTCCACCGCTCCGCAATATAATTTGGAAATGCCTATCATTTGTTTTTGCCTCGTTTTCGTGCCGCCGGTTTTTTCCCAAAGTATTCGATTATTGCCTGAACCAGCCCTTTCATTGTATATTCTTCCTGATGAATATCAATGGATAATCCCGCATCCCTTGCCGTTTTCGCGGTGACGGGCCCGATGCAGGCAATTTTAACGCCTTTTAGCATTGAAAAATTGCGCCCCGCGATTTTCACGAAGTTACTGACTGTAGAAGAACTGGTAAAGGTAATCACGTCCACCTGATTTTCCTTGATTAGTGCTTCTAAATCGTTTTTCTTCTTCCCCGAATTAACCGTAACGTAGGCGGTAACAACATCAACTATGGCGCCAAGTTTTTTTAAACCTTCGGGAAGAACGTCGCGCGCCTTGGCCGCTCTGGCGATAAGTATCTTCTTCCCCCGCAAATTTGTACCGGAGAAGGATTCAAGAATTCCTTCGGAAATAAATTTCTCAGGAACAAGATCAACCTTAATGCCTCTATTCTCAATCTGCTCTGCTGTTGCCGGACCGATACAGCAAATCTTTATGCCTTTCAGATCGCGGATATCTTTGGCTTTCGCGAGTAACCGTTCAAAAAAGAACGAAACGCCGTTGGCGCTGGTGAATATCAGCCAGTCGTAATCTTCCAGTTTTTTTATCGCGTTATCAAGATCGCGCCAATCAGGCGGAGGAACAATTTTAATGGTGGGAAAATGAATAGGATTGGCGCCTTCTTTAATCAGTAATTGCGCCAGATCATCGGCCTGCCGCTCCGGACGCGTGATTACGATGCCTTTGCCAAAAAGCGGTTTAACATCAAACCAGTTGAGCGTTTCACGCAGATCAACCACCTTGCCAACAACAAGAATTGCCGGAGGCGCAAACTTTAACTCTTTTGCGAGCATGGAAATATTAGCCAGGGTACTTGTAAGAATTTCCTGACGCGGCGTTGTACCCCAGCGAATCAGCGCCGCAGGTGTTTCCGAAGGCTTGCCGTTATCTTGTAATTCTTTCGCAATTTTTTCTATATTCTTCACACCCATGAGAAAAACCAGCGTTCCGATATGGGCCAGCGCCTGCCAATTGATATCGCTTTTTTCTTTGGTCGGGTCCTCATGGCCGGTGACAAAAGTCAGGGTGGAAGTCAAACCTCTGTGTGTGAGCGGGATTCCGGCATAAGCGGGAACGGCAATCGCAGAGGTAACGCCGGGAACAATTTCAAAAGATATTTTGTTTTCAGCAAGTTTTTCCGCTTCTTCACCACCGCGGCCAAAAATAAATGGATCGCCGCCCTTAAGACGCGCGACGGTATTACCGGCCTTGGCTTCTTTTACCAGAAGGTCATTAATTTGCCACTGGGACAAAGTATGAGCGCCGCCCTGTTTCCCTGCGTAAATAAAGCGTGTGTCATCCGGGGCATATTTTAATAAATCTTTGCTGACCAGATAATCGTAAATGACGACATCAGCTTCACGCAGGCAATCAATGCCTCTGAGCGTGATCAGACCCGCATCGCCGGGCCCCGCTCCGATAATATAAACTTTTCCTTTTTTACTTTTTTTCATAATTACCTATTTATCATGTCGAGTGTAACGAAACATCTTGTTTTAATCGAGCAGTCAAGATTATTCACTTATTTTAAAAACATTGGAATAATAAATGCTGAAACCCAACCTAAGAATATTAAAGCAATAAAGGCTAGCAGCATAATTATAGCCTCCTTTTTAAACATGCCCATATTAATTTACCTTCAAATAGTGCTTGGTGAATGAGGCAATTAATCTTGCCTTTAACTGTTTAAAAGGTCAAAAGTTTTCAAATGAAGCTTTATACCATTTCTAAATCAAAGATGATATTGAGGCGGCTAGTTGGAGGCAACGAGGCGTATTATACATACGTTGAGGAAGCCGACAACGACGCCAACAAAAATAGCGCTTTGATTTAGAAATGGTATCACATCAAATCCAGAAGTCTTTTACCTCCTTTTTCCATAACGATGTTCGCCAGCTTCTCTCCCAGTTCTTCAGCATCTTCTTTAGCGCCGCTTATTTTTTCACGAATTATGGTGGTGCCGTTGGGTGCTGCAATCATGCCTTCCAGCGAAAGATACTGACTCCCCTGTTTGCCCAGCGCCGCAATCGGCAGACGGCATCCTCCTCCCAGTGCCCTGAGATATGAACGTTCGGCTGTAACTTCCGCTGTGGTTGTCGTGTCATTCAATACGGCACAAACCTTTGCCAGATCAACATCAGCCTTGCGAATCTGCAAACCCAGCGCGCCCTGACCGACTGCCGGAAGCATCGTTTCCACCGGCAGGAATTGTGTAATTTTTTCGGCCAATCCCATTCTCTTCATGCCTGCCGCCGCAAGGATAACGCCGGTTAGATTTTCCGTTTCTATCTTTTTCAACCGTGTGTCAATGTTACCGCGCAGCGGAACAATATTAACATCGGGCAGTATCGCTTTTATCTGCGCGCCGCGCCTCTGTGATCCGGTGCCGATTCTCGCTCCTTTGGGCATGAATTCCAATTTGATATTGTCGCGCGATACCAAAACATCGCGAATATCTTCGCGTGTTAGAATCGCCGCGAACATCAGCTCCTCCGGCGTTTCCCCGGGAACATCCTTCATACTGTGCACCGCCAGATCAATCTTCTTAGAGAGCAGGGCATCTTCGATTTCCTTGACGAAAACCCCCTGACCGCCGATTTTAATCAAGGATACATCCTGCATAATATCGCCGCTGGTTTTGATAACACAAATTTCAATGCTTGCTTCCGGCATTATCTTTTTCAATTTATCAGCGACAAAATTTGTCTGCGTCAATGCCAGTTTGCTTCCGCGTGTTCCTATTTTTAAATTCATACAAATCCTAATTTCATTATTTCCCGAATATTTATTAGAACAATTTTCTAATACTATGTAGTAATAAACCTGAACCGTATACAAACATAATTATTGAACATACAATAACTACCCGTCCAAACGGAAAAGCCGCCGTACCGCCGCCACAATATCGCGGGAACTGAATTCGGAACTCTCTTCTTTTAAAACCGCAACCGGAGAGTGCAATACCTTGTTTACAATAGAATTAACCAGATTATCTATTTTTTCCTGATCATCTTTGTTAAGATTCTGCATCCAGCCCGCGGCCTTATCCATCTCCGCCCTTACAATTTCTTCAGCCTTGTTCCGCAGAGATACTATTGTGGGCACGGATTCCAGTTCTTTCTGCCAGTTAATATATCTTGCCACTTCTTCTTCCACAATCATTTCGGCTTTTATAGCTTCCTTCTTACGGACATTCATATTTTCATCAACAATATCCTGAAGGTTGTCGATATTGTATAAATACACGTTCTCCAGAGAACTTGCCGCCGGTTCTATATCGCGGGGAACGGCTATATCAATCAGAAACAACAGACGGTTTTTACGCTGGTGATGAATTCTTCTGAGCATATCGGCGGTAACAATAAAGGCCGGCGCGCCCGTGGAGCTGATGACGATGTCCGCCTGGATCAGCTTTTCTTCCAGTGCGTCAAGTGATACGGCTTTTCCATGAAATTTTTCCGCCAGAAGCGAAGCCTGCGCAAGCGATCTGTTGGCAACTATTAATGATTGTGCCCCGTTGCTGATCAAATGCATTCCTGTCAATTCGGCCATTTCACCGGCCCCGATCAATAAAATATTCTTGCCGGTAAGCGTTCCGAATATTTTCTTGGCCAGTTCCACCGCGGCATAACTTACCGAAACCGGATTGACCGCGATGGCCGTTTCCGTCCGTACGCGTTTGGCCGCGCGAAAAGAACAGTGCATCAAACGATTCAAAACAACACCGGTCGCGTACTCAGCCAGCGCATGGCGATAGGCATCTTTCACCTGCCCTAAAATTTGAGTCTCGCCCATGACCATTGAATCAAGACTTGATGCCACGCGAAAAATATGACGCACCGCTTCTTCATTCCGATATTCGTAAAAACAGTCTGCCGCTTCCGCCGCAGTCAGAGAGCCGCTACGCGCGAGAAAATTACTTAAGTCCCGGATGACCTCCTCATGCCCTTCGACGCTGGCAATAATTTCAATGCGGTTACAGGTGGAAAGAGGCAGAACTTCCCCCACACCGTTTAATGAACGCAGGCGGGCAAGCAGGTCTTTTTCATCCTGACAACCGGCAAATATTTTTTCCCGGACAGCGATGGATGCTGTTTTATGATTTAATCCTACTAATACAATCATATTTTAAATAAAGTTATGCAAAGTTGAAAAACAAAATCTCACACTTCCATAGGATAACAAAAGGAGAATAAAAGCAGCGAAAGAAACTAAAGCCATCCGATAACCCCTCCAGCCAATGGCGATACGCTGATGCAGAAGAGATCCATAGATAATCCAACCCGCAAAAGTCCAGATAATTTTCGGATCCGTCAGCCATCCGGCTCTCCAGCTGAATTCCGCAAATACCATCCCGGCCAAAACCCCGACAGACAAAACCGGAAAACCCCACAGCAGGCAAATATGATTAATCCTGTCCAAATCGTTCAAAGACGGCAGCAATCTGCTCATCCGGCTTAATTTTTTATTTTTCAGCAAGCCGTTTTGCATTATGAACATGGCTCCGGCACATGATGCAAGTATAAATAAAGCTTCCCCCGTAATTGTTAAAAACATATGCACGGCAGTCAGCCAGCTTTGCAAATTCACAGG